>SYDB01000045.1 GCA_005786815.1 Burkholderiales bacterium | reverse complement strand
TATTTTTCATTCGGCGGTAGTCATCAGTTCTCGTATCTGGCTACCCATCATCGCGAGCGACACTTGGAAGCCCGCTGCAGACACTGAACCATCATCTAGGATTTTGTTGTTACTCTTGGTGACTGTAGGTCTGCCTTATTTATTGCTCTCCACCACGGGGCCCTTAGTGCAAGCTTGGTTCGCGCGCTGTTACCCACAAGCCAAGGTTTACAGACTATTCGCGCTATCTAACTTTGCCTCGCTGCTTTCCTTGCTCGCCTATCCGCCTTTTATAGAGCCGCATATTGATTTGCAAAGCCAAGCATGGTTGTGGAGTGGTGTTTACTGCATCTATGCCTTGCTAATCGTTGTATCCGCTTGGCACTCTATTCGACATGAAGTAACGGTTGAAATGCCTCAGGCCAACGCCTCAGCGCCAGTGTTAAACGATAAGGCACCTACCAAGCAAGACTACACGCTTTGGCTTTTGTTAGCAACGCTTGGCTCAGTATTACTTTTATCTTTCACCAACCACATTACGCAAAACATTGCGTCTGTTCCATTTTTATGGATAGTGCCTTTAGTTCTTTATTTGGTGACTGTTATTTTGGTGTTTGATGTTGGCAGTTCACGCGGCAAAAGCGGTTGGTATTCGCGCCAAATTTTTATTCCGCTGTTGTTTGCATTACTTCTCATCACAACCTATGGCATGTATGAGGGCTATGCCTCCACCATGAACATTTACCTTGCATTGCCATTGTTTTGCATTTTGCTTTTTGTCGGCTGTATGTTTTGCCACGGTGAGCTGGCAGCGCTTCGGCCTGCAGCGCAGTACATCACGCAGTTTTATCTTTGCTTGTCCATTGGCGGAGCTGCAGGCGGCTTGATGGTGGGTTTACTCGCACCTTTGGTTTTCGACTCTTTTGCCGAACTGCCACTGGCCCTTATTTCTTGTGGTCTTTTGGCAAGTTTTGTGATTTGGCGTGCGCCTTCCACTGCAATCGCATCCAAATTCAATACAACATTCATTTCCTGCGCATTAGCCTTAACTTGTGGAATGGGTTGGCTGCTCTGGCAAGAGTCCTTGACTACAGAAGCCACGCTCCTTCAACATAGAGACTTTTATGGCACCTTACGTGTTTCAGAGTCTGATGCCGACAACACCCCTGACTCTGTGCGTGATCTGTATCACGGCGTCATTAGCCATGGCTGGCAACATACCTATGAGCCTTTGCGCGCAAAGCCAGTCAGCTATTTTGGGCCTGGCACTGGCATCGCAAAAACCATTACTTTTTACCAAGAAGAAGAGCCATCGATTCGCGTAGGTATATTGGGCTTAGGCATCGGCATCTTGACGTCCTACGGGCGCGAGACGGATAGTTTCCGTATCTACGAGTTGGTCCCCGCAGTCATTGATATTGCCAAGAAGTACTTTTGGTATCTAACAGGCTCCAAGTCCAAGATTGATTATTTAGTGGGAGATGGGCGGCTTAGTTTAGAGAGGGAGCAATCTAATCAATTCCATATGCTCAGCGTCGATGCGTTTTCTTCAGACTCCATCCCCATGCATTTGATGACAGTCGAGGCATTACGTGGATACAAGAAGCAAATCAGAGACGATGGTGCGATTGTTTATAACGTGACCAACCGATTGATCAACCTAGCACCCATGGTCAAGTTGATTGCCGACGAGGAAGGTATGGAGGCTGTTTTAATCGCCAACCGCCCACAAGAAGCTGACCTTTATCGAACAGACTTTGTTGTTGTTACCAACAATAAAAAGCTTATCGCTTCATTGCAAAAATCAGAAGAATACAAGCCCATTGAAACTATGCCCAAACTAAAGGCTTGGACAGATAGCTATAACAATTTGTTTGATGTTTTGCGTTAGGCACACCAATTTAGCCTTTAGATCGAGGACAAATAAAAAAGCGCCTGAAAGGCGCTAGTTCATTGAATATCTGGCGGAAGCTGTGAGATTCGAACTCACGGAGGAGTTACCCCCTCGGCAGTTTTCAAGACTGCTGCCTTCAACCACTCGGCCAAGCTTCCGTGTTGAAACTAAAAAATTATTGTAATAGGTTTGCACTAACGGCTCGAACCCATCATTTTTCTGGCAAAAACAAGGCTTGCAAGTCACTTAAAAAATCAAATCCACGCGCGGTTGGCACCACCCGCTGTAAATCGCGCTTGATCAGTCCTATTTCTTCAGCACGACCGAGCGCAGACTGCAACACTGTCACTGGCAACCCAGTTCGCTCAGAAAAGTCTGCCAACAAAAAGCCATCGGGCAACCGCAATGCATTGAGCATGAACTCAAACGGCAAATCCGCACGGGCAACTTCTTCGCTTTGCGAGACCGCTCTCTCTGCGCGGGTCGCGTCAAGAGCATGGTCCATAAACATACGCGGGTCGCGATGACGAACTTGTCGCACAACGCGGTGCGCAAAACTCAGCTTGCTGTGCGCGCCAGCACCAATGCCGAGGTAATCGCCAAATTGCCAATAGTTCAGGTTATGCCAACATCGGTGGTTGGGTTTGGCGTAGGCCGAGACTTCGTACCTATGCATGCCTGCCAAAGCCGTGCGCTCGGTAATGCGATCGAGCATGGCGTATGCATCGTCGTCATGTGGCACTTGCGGGGGGAATTTGGCAAAGACGGTGTTGGGCTCAATCGTCAAGTGATAGACCGAAACGTGCGGCGGTTGAAACGCCAGCAATGTGTTTAAGTCTTCTTCCAGATGGGACAAGGTTTGCCCCGGCAAGGCATACATCAAATCGAGGTTAAAAGTATCGAACGCGCTAGCAGCCTCTTCCACTGCAGCAACAGCTTGGTCGCGGTCATGCACACGCCCAAGCGCTTTGAGGTGCGCATTATTAAAACTTTGCACACCAATGGAAAGACGGGTGACACCCGCCGCCCGAAAGGCTTTGAATCGGTCTTTTTCAAAAGTCCCGGGGTTGGCTTCTAGCGTGATTTCACAATCTGCTTCTAAGTTCAAGCGCGCGCGCAAATCACTGATCAATCTATCAATCGCCTGTGGTGAAAACAAACTCGGTGTTCCACCACCAATAAAAATACTGTGCACCGCTCGCCCCCAAATCAAGGGCAGGCTGTGTTCAAGGTCTGCGCATAACGCGTCTAAGTAACGTTGCTCCGGCAGGTTTCCGCCAGCACCGCTTTGCCACTCATGCGAATTGAAATCGCAATAAGGGCACTTCTTCAAACACCAAGGCAAGTGCACATACAAAGAGAGAGGCGGCAAACTGCTCAGCGACAACGTACCAGGGCGCATCAGGTGCTGGATGTCTTGGCTCATGCGAATACCAAACGCACAACAAGTGCTTCGTGCAGCAACTTAAGCAACTTAACCGCCAAACCAACGCTCACGCATCAACGCCAGCATTTGTCTTGACGATTGGCCGCGGTGGCTGTTCTCGTTTTTCACGTCCACGGGCAACTCGGCGAATGTTTTGCCAAAGCGCGGGATGAACATGACAGGGTCAAACCCAAAACCTTTGTCGCCAATGGGTTGACGTGTAATTTCTCCCACAGCGCGGCCAACTGCTATCAAAGGCTCCGGATCGTCGGGGTGTTTGACGGCTACCAAGGTGCTGACCAAAGCTGCGCGGCGGTTGTCGACGTTTTGCATTTGCTCGAGCAATGCACGCACATTGTTCGCGTCGCTTTTTTCGTAGCCGTACTGGGTGCAGTAATACGCGGTTTGCACGCCTGGCAAGCCACCAAATGCATCCACACACAATCCCGCATCGTCGGCTACCGCGGGCAATCCCGCGTAACGCGATGCGTGACGGGCTTTGGCTAGTGCGTTTTCTACAAAAGTGTGAAAAGGCTCTTCCGCTTCAGAGATATTTAAGTCGCCCTGCTTGACCAATTCCACACCCAAAGGCGCAAACATGGTTTGCAGCTCATCTAACTTTCCGGCGTTGTTAGACGCCAAAACAATCCGCTTCATCTATTAGCCCTTCAAGGCAGCTTGTTGCATGGCGATGAGCTCACCAATGCCTTTTTCTGCCAAAGCCAACAAGGCATTCATTTGGTCGCGGCTAAATGGCGCGCCTTCGGCTGTGCCCTGCACTTCCACAAAGTTACCGTCGGCGGTCATCACGACATTCATGTCGGTGTCGCAGGCCGAGTCTTCGGTGTATTCCAAATCTAGCAAGGGCAAGGGGCCCAACATGCCGACCGAGATGGCTGCAACGCCTTGGGTGATCGGTGACGCCGTTAACTTACCCGCGGAAATCAGATGCGCCACCGCATCTTGCGCAGCGACAAATGCGCCGGTAATACTGGCAGTGCGCGTTCCACCATCGGCTTGCAAAACGTCGCAGTCCAAGTGGATGGTGCGCTCACCGAGTTTTTTCAAGTCAAACACCGCGCGCATGGAGCGGCCGATCAGGCGTTGGATTTCTTGGGTACGACCAGATTGCTTGCCGCGCGCGGCTTCGCGGTCGCTACGGGTGTGGGTGGCGCGGGGCAACATGCCGTATTCGGCGGTGACCCAGCCTTCGCCAGAGCCTTTTTTGTGGCCAGGCACTTTTTCTTCTACCGAAGCTGTACAAAGCACCTTGGTGTTACCAAATTCGATCAAAACCGAGCCTTCGGCGTGCATGGTGTAGTGGCGGGTAATACGCACAGGGCGCAATTGGTCAGCGGCGCGGGTGTGGCGGGATTCTGGGAGAGCGTTGGTCATAGAAAAGGAGCGTTGCAGTTTGAAAAAATACCATTGTCGGCTAATCAACCCGACTGACTAGCAAACGACAAATTGCGGCCTTTTTCGTCATGAGAACTTGCAAATACAACCCGTTTACCAAGCCCTGAGATAATTCAACCTTTGAAAGTACCTGACTCCCCAATGCCCATCTACAGCATGACCGGCTATGCCAG
>SYDB01000044.1 GCA_005786815.1 Burkholderiales bacterium | reverse complement strand
TTTTTTTTCTCATGCAACTTTAACCATATGGACAAAGGTTTTTGCATCTGAAATATTCAAGGTCGCGCTCACGCTACCAGTTCGACCGTCTTCAAACTTGACCAGGGTTTCAATGAATTGCTCATGCAAGCCCTCATACAAAGCATTTACCAATGGCTTATATTTTTCAGCAATAAAGCTACGACGTACTTTATTGGTACGCGTCAATTCGCCATCATCTGCATCAAGTTCTTTGTGCAAAACTAAGAATCGGTTTACTTGACTTCCAGCCAACAAGTCATCTTGTGCTAAGTCGGCGTTTACTTTTTCTATACAGTCTTTGATCAAACCATATATCTCTGGCTTTTGCGCAAGATCGGTGTAACCGGCATATGACAAGTTACGACGCTCAGCCCAATTACCCACGGCTTCAAAGTCAATGTTGATCATCACGCATACTTTTTCGCGTTGGTCGCCGTACGCCACCGCCTCTTTGATATATGGGAAGAACTTGAGCTTGTTTTCTATGTATTTAGGCGCAAACATTGCTCCATCATTTATGCCGCCTTTGATACGACCCACATCTTTTATACGGTCAATGATTTTCAAATGCCCCTGTGCATCGATAAATCCCGCATCACTTGTGCGGTACCAACCGTCGGCTGTCAGCACCTCAGCCGTTGCAGAAGGATTTTTGTAATATTCTTTGAGTAGGCCAGATGACTTGACTAAAATTTCTCCGTTTTCCGTCATTTTGATTTCTACGCCTTCACAAGGAATGCCTACTGTGTCGGCACGTGCTTGGTTGTCAGGTTGCAAGCATACAAATACGGCCGTTTCCGTAGAGCCATACAACTGCTTCAGATTGATACCAATGGAGCGGTAAAAGCGGAAAAGATCCGGACCAATTGCTTCTCCGGCGGTATAGGCCACACGAACACGGCTAAAGCCCAAAGTGTTACGCAGTGGGCCGTATATCAATAAGTTTCCTAGGGCAAGCAAAAAGCTTGTCAACAAACCGACCGATTGCCCATCCATCCTGGCATGTCCATATTGACGAGCGATGTCCATAAAGTAGTGAAATAGGCCGCGCTTAAGGCTGCCGGCGTCTTCCATACGAATCATTACGCTTGTGAGCAATCCCTCAAAAACTCTCGGAGGTGCAAAGTAGTAAGTGGGTCCTATCTCGTTGAGGTCAATCATGACAGTTGAGACAGATTCTGGGCAATTTACAACATAGCCACAGACTAACCATTGGGCATAGCTAAAGATATTTTGACCAATCCACGCTGGAGGCATATAGGCCAGCACTTCCTCGTTGTGGGTTAAGTGATCAAATTTGGCTCCCGCCTCGGCGCGATTGATAAGTGAGTGGTAAGTATGAACTACGCCTTTAGGATTGCCAGTGGTACCAGAGGTAAAGAACATGGCCGCAACATCATCAGCCTGACCTTGTTCCACTTGTTGCTGATAAAAATCAGGACTTTGTATGGCAAATGCATGTCCAGCAGACATTAACTCTTCCATGGAAATCAAACCAGGTTGGAAGTATTTGCGAAGCCCTTTCGGATCATCATAATAAATGTGGCTTAAGTGGGGACATTGATCACGCACTTCCAGCATTTTGTCGACTTGCTCTTGATTCTCTACAACGCAAAAGCGAACTTCAGCATTGCTCATTGGGAAAATGTATTCAGATGCCACAGCATCTTGATAAAGAGGAATAGGGATGGCGCCTAGCGACTGCGCTGCCAACATGGTGGCGTAGAGCCGAGGACGGTTAGCGCCGATAACGACTATATGCTCGCCTCGCTGCAAGCCCGCTTTGGACAGACCACAGGCCAAATTTGTCACCATGTCCAACATGGCAGACCAATTCGTGCTTTGCCAAATGCCATATTCTTTTTCACGCATGGCACTAGCATCAGGGCGCTGTGCAGCATGGGTCGCTAACAATCTCGGGAACGTGGTTGACATCAGAAATCCAATGCGTCAATAAGGGTGATCATGCTAGGCTTGCGTTTGACGCCATGTTGTCGTTTCAACGACAATTTAGCGTTACCCCCACTAGGGAATTCCCCATATGAGTGCATCTTCTCCGGTTTATCAGCGCCGACGTCAGGCTTCGTCTGACGAATTGGCGCGGATTCCTTGGCTTTCACTGCTAAGCGAACTAGAACGTGAACGAATAGAACCTCAGCTTATTGTCGGAGTCGCCATGCCAGGTGACTATGTGTGCCGCATGGGGCGCTCTGTCACTTTTTGGTTTGGGGTGATTGAAGGTTTACTCAAAATGAGCACGGACAGTGCAAGTGGTCGCACCATTACCTTTACCGGCGTGCCCCCTGGCGGGTGGTTTGGCGAAGGCACAGTGCTTAAACGCGAGAACTACCGCTACAACATCTCTGCATTACGAACCAGCATAGTGGCAGGCCTGCCCGTCGACACCTTCCATTGGTTGCTAGACCATTCGATTGGATTCAACCGTTTTGTGATGAACCAACTCAACGAGCGACTCGCCCAGTTTATTGAAGCGCGTGAAATCGACCGATCGACCAACCCAGATGTGCGTGTTGCGCGCAACTTGGCAGCACTCTTCAATCCGGCTTTGTTTCCAGGTGTGGGTGAGATGCTGCGCATCACCCAACAAGAATTGGCCTATCTCGTGGGTTTGTCGCGACAACGTGTGAATGTGGCGCTCAACACCTTACAAGACCAAGGTGCTATCCGTATTGAGTACGGCGGCATGCGCGTGCTCAATTTGCAAGCTTTACGAAGCAGTGGCTTGAACGACACCAGTGCCGACTAAACTGGCTTGTGTCTCCCTTGCATCATGAACACCACCCCTCCTTCTGAACCCATTCGGCTCAACAAACGCTTAGCCGAGATGGGCTTGTGCTCTCGCCGCGAAGCCGATGTGTGGATTGAAAACGGCTGGGTATTGGTCAATGGCCAGCCTGCTGCCATGGGAGTCAAAGTCACATCGGCAGACACGGTAGAAGTCGATCAGCGCGCACAAGGCCACCAAGATACACAGGTCACGATTCTTTTGCACAAACCCATTGGGTATGTCAGCGGTCAAGCAGAGGATGGCCACGAGCCTGCCATCACCCTGATCCATGGTAGCAGTCACT
>SYDB01000043.1 GCA_005786815.1 Burkholderiales bacterium | reverse complement strand
GCAAGCGCAGTTACATTGCTTTGCTCGCCTCTACCAAAAGGTGTTTTTGCAATTTCTTGTGCATCTAAGCCTTGCAACTCTTGCATGCAGGTGAGCAAGCGTGATTCCAAGTCTTGCACGCGGCCTGTATCTGGGAAGTAGCGGGGCAGCTCCACCCATACACCTTTGAAGACACCAGGGCCCTTGCCTAAATCACACTTTTCTAAGCTGGCATTTTTAGGTCCGCGCTTTTGCGTCCACAGACCTTCACCTTTTGCCTCAAACAGATCGGCAGGGTTTCCGTCTTGCAACATTTGTCGGTATTCCGCAATGCTGTCTGTCGATGACTTTTGCGCAAAAGCAAAAAAAGACAAGCTAATCAAACCGATACACACTATTATTTTTTTCATTTTTGTCTCCGTAGTAATGGATTGAAATTAAGTAACAGTTGCTTCGTCTGTTCGGGTATCGCCCTTGTTATCTTTCCAAGTGATAGCCACCTTATCACCAGCCTTTGCACCTTTGATGGTGAATTGCAGAAATGGGTTTTTAGAGACTGCGGGGCCCCATTCAGCGGTCATCACTGTTTTGCCGTTGAGCGCAGCAGTGATATCTTGGATATGCCAAGCGGGGATGGTTTTTCCATTCCCGTCTTTGCGTTGTCCTGATTCCATTTCGTGGCTCATCAAAACACGGATAGTGGCTTTGTCGCCAGCTGCTTGGGCACGAATGCGCATTGGATCTGCCATGGTATGACTCCTAAATTAATTAAAAAGTGATTAGCCGCCGCAGCCGCCAAGGGTTACTTTGACTTCTTTTTTAGCAAAGAAGGCTTTTCCGTCATTGGTAATAGCGACTGCATAGACATCAGACGATTGCCCCATCTTGGCGCGCGTTGCAAAGTTGACATCCACTTCGGGGCTTACGTTAAACATAGCGACCAAAGTGGAGGGGTTTTTTTCTACCAAGAGTAAAACGCGCTTGACATTGGGCAAAGAGGTGCTCGCACCAAAAGGAACTACAGCACCGTTTTCTGCAATGTCTGGACCAGTGATAGTGACATCTTTGCTCTCTACTGGGACAGCGCCGCCCACCGCTTTGATCGCATCGTTGATGGTTTTGGCTTCAAATGCGGCCTTGTCAAAAGCCTGCGCATATTGGGGGAACAGGCCGGTAGCCGCCAACAGGCTGGCAACAGCAGCGCTGTGCTTGAGGGTCTCGCGTCGAGTTTGCATGGAAGTACTCCTATTGAACATATAAAGGTTATTTTGCCCCACCGGCAGCCAACCAGCTAGCAATGGTTTTGATGTCTGCATCTGGTGCATTTTGCGCTGGCATAGGGATAGGACCCCAAACGCCTGCGCCACCAGATTTTATTTTCCCAGACAGGTAGTCTACTTTGCCTGGATATTTCTTGGCCATGTCGTTAAAACTAGGGCCCACAACTTTTCGCTCTTGTGCATGGCAGGCGTTGCAATTGTGCTTAGCCAGGAGTGCCAAGGCCGGATCTGCGGTCTTTGCTGCAGCTTTAACACTAGGTGGCGCAGTAGGTGACTCACCCATCACACTCGCTCCAGACTTTCGCTCTGGTTGCAGCGTGTCTGCGCCTTTTTGTTGGCCCACAGTACGGTTTTGTTCTGCCAAGTTACCGTGCGCATTACGGGCGTAATCGGGCAGCATAGAAGAGACTTTTATTTCTGGAACACAGTCTTTCATGCACGCCACATTGGCTGTATCCGGTTTAGCCGATCCATTAAATTCTTTACCAGGCCAAAGGTTGTGCTGAGTAGACATGCCATTGCGGTTAGGCATGCGCTTTTGAACCTCTGCGATGTTTTTGTCAGACAACACAAAATTGTCTGGCACGACGTAAGCCAAGTTCAGCATGTACGCAGTCACTGCATACACCTCATCGGTTTTGAGAGATTTCGGCGCAGTCCAAGGCATGGCACGGTTGATGTAGTCCCACAAGGTTGATACCGTTGCCACTTTCATCATGGTGGTTCTGCCGGGAAAGTCGCGTCTAGTGAGGTTGGCGACACGGCCGTTTTTGATATCTTCGTTAGTAGTACCGCCTACCAATGGGCTGAACACTTCATTGGATTCACCAAAAACACCATGGCACTGTGCGCACTTCAATTCCCACACATCTTGACCTTGAGATACAGAGCCAGAACCAGGCGGAAGTCCTTTGAAATCAGGACGGACATCAATATCCCAGGCAGCGACTTCTTTGGTGGTCGCTGGCCGACCAATGCCTGGATAGGCAACAGACTGCGCAAATGCGCCAACAGTTGTTAACACTAACGCCGCCGTCAAAATAACTTTATGACACTTGTACATTTTTGACCTCGCCGTTTTCCTGTACCAACCAAGACTGAATGGCGTTGTTGTGATAAATGGATCGGGTATCACGCACCTTACGCAACTGCTGGTAGGTGGGTTGCACAAAACCTGTATCGTCGGTGGCGCGACTTTGGATGATGCCCAGCTTTCCATCCCACACCCAATCGATATTGAAGCGTGTCAGAGATTTGCTCAGCACGGGGGTCTCTAGACGCGCTTGCTTCCAATTGCGTCCACCATCCACGCTGACGTCTACTTTTTTCACCTTGCCGCGACCCGACCAAGCGAGGCCCGTGATGTTGTAGAAACCTTCATCCAACAGAACCTGGCCACCCGAAGGCGTTGTCACAACACTTTTACATTCTTGGATATTCGCGTATTGGCGATGCTGGCCATTGGGCATCAGGTCCATGTAATGAATCGCTTCATCTTTGGCTGCATAAGGCATATCACCCACCTCAACACGCCGCAAATACTTAACCCAACTAACTCCCTGAACGCCTGGCACGACCAAGCGCAAGGGGTAACCGTTTTCAGGTCTGAGCATTTCTCCGTTTTGCCCGTAAGCCACCAGCACTTCACCAGAGGTGATGAGACTCATGGGGATGGTCCGCGTCATAGAAGAGCCATCGCCCCCCTCAGCTAAAACGAATTTGCCTTTTTTAAGATCGGCCCCTGCCAACTCAAGCAACTTGATCAGTGGCACACCTGTGAACTCACTGCAAGACACCATGCCGTGTGTGTATTGCACAGTAGGCACTGCCACGTTACCCCACTCCACTGCCGTGTTGGCGCCACATTCAATAAAGTGAAAACGCGAAACAGCAGGCAAGCGCATGATCTCGTCCATAGTCAACACGGTGGGCGTTTTCACGAGACCGTTGATCATGAAGCGATGTTTAGACGGGTCGATGTCCCACCAACCTTGGTGATGCCGCTCGAAATGCAAGCCGCTCGGGGTCACCGTACCAAACAAGGACTGCAGGGGCGCGAAGGAAACAGAGGCCTGCGTCGTTTGCGTGAGTCCTGGGCTTTGTCGGCGCTGTACATTCACTTCGTATTGCGAGGGCTTGCCGTATCCGCCTTCTGCGGCGACACCTTGGCCTAGCGCTATGGCATGTTCTGGCAAATTCAAAATATTGGTGTCGCCACCTTCGCTTGGTACAGGATTACTTTGCGCCATGGCAAGCGGAACCGCAGCACCAGTCGCAGCAGCAGCAAAGGCTTGTCGAATGAAGTTACGCCGGCCGCTTTTGCTCTCTGCAATGACTGTGCGAATTCCTTCGCGATCTAAGAAATTTTCCGGGGCCTTTTGAATTCGTCCCGAGAGCGTTCTATCTGAAGCATTCACAGACAGTCCTTCCATTTCACATTTATATATCAACAACCACTAATATAATGGATATCGAACTTAAAAAGATACGGGTTTACCAGTGTGTAAGGTTGCGAGTTATCGGAACTTGTAATGTTTTAGATTCAAAACAGCGGCTACAGCGTTGGTGTCTTCAGGGAAAAATCCTAAATTGAGTTCGGTATTGCAATATTCGACCATGCCACGCAATGCGCCAGCGTTATTGATACGGCCAGTGGGTTTATAAATGCTGTTTCCATCGCCGCCAACACGGCGGATATGGCACTCATTGCATTTGTTTTCAGCAATTAACTTTTCGCCTAAGGGCAAGTCAGCGCCCTTGAACAAGGGATGTTGCTGTGCCTGCGCCAAACCTATCCACATCAGGGATATAGCAATTAAAAAAGTCTTCATAAATGGCATCCTAATTAATTTGTATAGAGGTTGATGTTTGAAGGGCTATGTTTGTTTAGCCTTGCTTTTGCGCTGCAACAGCTTGTCGTGCAACAAGCAATTGCTCATCCAAATAGGCCCCATAAAAGTCTGGCAAATATGCGCCCTTTAACCGCGCGGCCACCTCACGGCCTTGGATGCCGAAAAACAGAACTGTGGGTGCGAGCTTGATACCGTATTTGCGAACCCAAGCATCCTGCGTGCTGGAGGATCCATCGAAATCAACAATGGTTCGAATATCACGCATATCGATTTGTACGATTTGTAAGCCCACATCGCGCAGAGGATGCAAATAGTTTTCGCGCACCACTTTGCAAAAGGGACAACCATGCAGGCTCACCATGACAACCAATGGCTGCTTAGCTTGCAAAGCGGTAGCCAACGCATTGGGCAATGAATTGGTCACCGGCAATGTGGCTGGTGCTGCCCATGCGCCATCGGCAATCCACAACAAAGACATTCCCGCCATGAGCTTTTGCACCAAAGCACGACGTTGCATCAACGGCTTCATTTGGATTCATGCTCCATGAGCAAATAGGTGTTGTAAGCGTTCATGCGATTAGCAGGTTTGAAGAGTGGCATTTTCTCAAACTTAGACCAATCTGTTTTGGCGTAAGCACTCTCAAAAGGCTCCATCTCATTTGCGGCACGCCCCATGGTTTCTCTCAAGTACAGAAGATAGTCACGCGTCAGGGTCATATCACCTTTGGGGTCATTGGAGATAGGGCCATGACCTGGTATCACCCATTGGGCATCAAAGGTGAGTAAATTTTGCAATGCTTCTATCCAGTGCTTGCTGTCTGCCTGCCCCACATAGGGAATACGGTTTCGAAAAACCAAGTCGCCCGCAAATAATATTTTTTTCTGCGGTAGATACACCACCAAGTCTTCTGCCGTGTGCGAAGGTCCTACCGGTTGAATATCAAACTGAACGCCACCGACAGTAAAACTATGCGAACTGTTTAGCCAAACGTCTGCGGGGACAAGCCGTGTTTTTTCATCAATCCATGGCCACAATTCTTGGCGAGAAACCTCTAGACGTAACTTGGCAGTGTCTGAAAACAAATATTCGCGGGCAGCAGCATGCGCAACGATTCGCGCACCAGCCTCTTTGAACACTTGCAGTCCATAAATATGGTCAGCGTGGTAGTGGGTCAATACCACCGTGTGTATGGGTTTCTTGGTTATTTTTCTTATCTCTGCCAACAGCCTTCGTGCAAGTTCAGGGGAGCCTAATGCATCTACCACCACAACGCCAGCAGTTGTCACCACAAAACCAGCATTGGATATAAAGTTTTGATTCGCGGAGGAGCCCATCTCCGAGACTCCCTGCACATAAAAAACATGTGGGTCTATTTTTTTAAGCTGCATCAGCGGTTTGGTGCTTACCGCTTTGCCTGCAACTTGGGCGTGCGCAATGAACCCAAGGCTAAAAAGCCATACAAACAAAAATACCAAACAACGCTGATGTATGCACCTATTCAAATCAATTCCTTGGGTAGATTTAAATCTCTAAAATATTTACGTGACCACGCCACGACGCGTTCTACTGATTTTCTATCTGTAGCTAAGAGTGCGCAATATCGCTGTCGATAGCAATCTGCGTACACACCGCCCTACACAAAGTGACGACGCGTTCATTGATGATGCGGTAATAAATTTGCACCCCTTCACGCCGACGGCCCAAAATTTTGGCTTTGAAGAGGGTATTCAAATGTTGCGACATATTCGGCTGGGTGGTGTCGATTTCCTCCAGCAACTGCCCCACATTTTTTTCTTCTTCACACAAGCAATTGATGATTTTTAATCGCATCGGTGCCGACATCACTCGGAATGTTTCAGCAGCCAATTCAAACATCGCGTCCATCGAATCTTCTGGTTATTTTGAACTGGCTTTTTTCTGAATGGCTTTGACCCCCAACTTGGCGGGTTTTGCTTTTTGAATTTT
>SYDB01000042.1 GCA_005786815.1 Burkholderiales bacterium | reverse complement strand
TTGGACTTTGAAAAAGCCCAAGAGCGCGCGGATGAATTTAATGGTTGAGTATTTTCGTGATCTTCCTTGTCACCGTTTGAGCTTGGCCTGTGGCGATAGCGTATTGATAGCCTTGCAAGGTGCGCAGGTGCTGTCGTGGGTATCGCAAGGGCGTGAGCGTTTGTTCTTAAGCCCAAACAATAAGTTTGATGGACACACCCCCATACGCGGCGGCGTGCCGATTTGTTTTCCCCAATTCAACCAACGCGGTCCTTTGCCACTGCATGGGTTCGTTAGAACCATGGAATGGGACGCGCAAGACCGCGTGGAGTCCCCTGACATCGCTTTCCAAGACTTCTCAACTGCCACGCAAGCCCATACTTTGGTCCACTGGGAATTCCAGTTCGAAGCGCAGTACCGCGTAGAAATTGAGCCCAGCCAACTCAACCTCACATTGCGTGTGACCAACAACGACGCAAACACACTGCAATTCACTGGCGCGCTGCATACCTATTTGGCGGTGGACGATATCGCTTTAACCGAATTGCGCGGATTGGACGGCTTGCCAGAATGGGACGCCCTAGAAGACGTGCACCACATTGCGCCTACCAGTTTGCATTTCGACGGAGAGTTTGACCGCGTCTACCACGCAGGTGACAACGCCTTGCATTTGCAAGACGGCAGCAGCTTGTTACAAATTGAACAAAGTCCCAGTTGGGCACATACCGTGGTGTGGAACCCCGGCGCTGAAAAGTCAGTGCAAATGCCAGACCTTCCAGACGATGGTTTTGCACGCATGCTGTGCGTCGAAGCGGCCCAAGTATTTGAGACCGTGCACCTCGAGCCACAAGAAGAGTGGCAAGGCTGGCAGCGTTTGCGCGTGGTCGGCTAAAGATGCTCGCCAAGCGCATCATCCCTTGCTTGGATGTCACCGGTGGTCGCGTCGTCAAAGGCGTGAACTTCGTCGAGCTGCGCGATGCGGGCGACCCCGTTGAAATCGCCGCCCGCTACAACGACCAAGGCGCTGACGAACTCACCTTTCTTGACATCACTGCCACTAGTGACGCACGTGATGTCATCTTGCACATCATCGAAGCGGTGGCGTCGCAGGTGTTTATTCCGTTGACGGTGGGTGGCGGTGTGCGTACCGTCGACGATGTGCGTCGTTTGCTCAACGCGGGCGCAGACAAAACCAGCTTCAACTCAGCCGCTATTGCCAACCCGCAAGTGATTCGGGACGCATCTAATAAATACGGTGCCCAGTGCATCGTGGTGGCTATCGACGCCAAGCGTCGCAGCACGCAAGATGAACAACGTATCGGTGTCAATGGCCTGCCCATGGGCCCAGGCTGGGATGTGTTTAGCCACGGCGGACGCCAAAACGTGGGTCTTGATGCCGTGGCGTGGGCGGTCCAAATGGCTGATTACGGTGCTGGCGAAATTTTGCTCACGAGCATGGACCGCGATGGCACCAAGCGTGGATTTGATTTAGAACTCACCCGCGCTGTAGCAGACGCTGTCAGCGTCCCCGTGATCGCCTCAGGAGGCGTGGGCAACCTAGACCATTTGGCTGACGGGGTGCAGCAAGGCGGCGCAGATGCGGTCTTAGCTGCCAGCATTTTTCACTACGGCGAATTCACGGTCGCGCAAGCCAAGGCGTGTATGGCGGCGCGTGGCATACCGGTTCGATTGGGTTGAATTCGCACTCACTGGCTGTTTGCACAGACCAAGCCCTCAAGCGAAGGCAAAATAGACCGTCTTCACATACCAAAGCAGCATGACTACCAATTGGCTAGACACTATCCAGTGGGACAACAAAGGCCTTGTCCCCGTTATCGCCCAAGAGCAATCGTCGGGCGACGTGCTGATGTTCGCGTGGATGAACCGCGAGGCGCTCCAACTCACCGCTGAACTAAAGCGCGCGGTCTACTTCAGCCGCTCGCGCAACAAACTTTGGTTCAAGGGCGAAGAGTCGGGCCACATGCAAACCGTGCACGACATTCGTATCGACTGCGATAGCGATGTGGTTTTGCTCAAGGTGACGCAAGAGGGGCACGACCCAGGCATCGCCTGCCATACTGGCCGCCACAGTTGCTTTTACCAACGTTTAGAAGGCGATACGTGGCAAGCATGCGAGCCCGTTCTAAAAGACCCTGAATCCATTTACAAGTGAACACCATGCGTTCCAACCTAGCCAATACCTCTGACACTTTGATGCGTCTTGCCGACGTTATTGAAACGCGTAAACCCGCCAACGGTGGCGATCCTGAGAAAAGTTATGTGGCCCGTTTGTTGCAGAAAGGCCCCGACGCGTTTTTGAAAAAAATTGGCGAAGAGGCCACAGAAACGGTGATGGCTGCCAAAGACATCGACAACGGTGGTGACCGCGCTAAGTTGACCAATGAAGTCGCTGATTTGTGGTTTCACAGCATGATCGCACTGGCCCACTATGGTTTGACACCCGCTGACGTGGTGGACGAATTGGCCCGCCGCGAAGGCTTGAGCGGTTTGGAAGAAAAAGCCCTGCGCAAAGCGCAACAAAGAGAGGATGCTGGGGAATAAACATGCAAGACGCGAACTGTATTTTTTGCAAAATTATTGCGGGGCAGATCCCTTCGCGCAAGGTTTACGAGGACGATGAGATCTATGCCTTCCACGACATCAACCCCTGGGCGCCTGTGCATTTTTTGATGATTCCTAAGTTGCACATCCCCTCATTAGCCCAATTGGAGCCAGTGCACGAGGCTTTAATCGGTCGCATGATGGGCTTGGCGCCTAAGCTTGCGCTGCAAGAAGGTGCAAGGCCTTACCCCGAAGGGGGGTTTAGGGTTGTGACTAATACTGGCAAAGAAGGTGGGCAGGAAGTCCACCACCTACATTGGCACGTCATGGGCGGTCCGCGCCCTTGGTTGCGTGGCTGATTAGAATCTGCTCAATTGTTTAGGAGTTTCGTATGGGTTCGTTTTCGCTTTGGCACTGGTTGATCGTGCTCGTGATCGTGATGTTGGTCTTTGGTACCAAGAAGTTACGCAATTTAGGTTCAGACCTGGGTGGCGCGGTCAAAGGCTTTAAAGATGGCGTGAAAGATGGTGGTACGCCCCCAGAAGAAAAACCGGCCTCGCCAGCGCCCGCTGTGGGCGGCACTGCAACTGCCACTGAGAAAAATACCATTGACGTAGAAGTCAAACACAAGTCTTAAGACGTGTGTGATCGTGCGCTGTGATTGATCTTGGTATTTCCAAAATGGCACTCATTGGTGTCGTTGCATTGGTCGTCATAGGACCGGCAAAACTGCCAACTGTGGCCCGTACTTTAGGTGCTTGGATCGGCAAAGCACAACGCTACGTGGCCGACGCTAGGGCCGAAGTCAACCGTTCCATGGACTTGGAAGAGCTAAAGAAGATGAAAGACAGCGTGGAAAACGCTGCCCGCGATGTTCAAAGCTCTGTACAAACTGCCAGCAACGAGTTTGAAAAAGATTGGGCTGACACCACAGCACAACTAACCGGTGAGAGTTGGGCTGCGAATGTCACCACGCCCGTCCCCGAATACCAAAACCCTAAGAAAAAATGGCGCCTCAAACGCGGTGCGACACCCCATTGGTACAAGGCCCGCATGGGTGTGCGTACTAAGGCTTTGTCTGGCGCGGCCCGCGTGGCTAGGTTTCGCCCCGGTGTAAAACCGAATGTCTGACAGCACCCCCAAAGACGAACTCGCAGGCAGCGAGCAACCCTTCGTCCAGCACCTCGTTGAGTTACGCGACCGTTTGGTCAAGGCCTGTATCGCCATTGGCGTGGCGGCTGTGGCCTTGTCGGTTTACCCCGGCCCTGCCGCGCTCTACGACATCTTGGCTGCACCTTTGATCGCGCAATTGCCGGCTGGCGCGACATTGATCGCCACTTCGGTGATTTCGCCTTTTTTAGTGCCGCTCAAAATTTTGTTGATGACGGCTTTTCTTTTGGCCTTGCCGGTAGTGCTCTACCAAATGTGGGCATTTGTCGCGCCTGGTTTGTATACGCATGAGAAGAAACTGGTCTTGCCTTTGGTGGTCTCAAGCACCTTGCTATTTTTTATTGGTGTCGCGTTTTGTTATTTCTTTGTCTTTGGCCAAGTGTTTAGTTTTATCCAAAGCTTTGCACCAAAGAGTATTACAGCAGCACCTGATATCGAAGCCTATTTGGGGTTTGTGATCACCATGTTCATTGCCTTTGGTTTGGCATTTGAAGTGCCGATTGTGGTGATTGTGTTGGCGCGAATGAATGTGGTCTCGATCCAAAAGCTCAAAGACTTCCGTTCGTATTTCATTGTGTTGGCCTTCGTGATTGCAGCTGTTATCACGCCACCCGATGTGGTGTCGCAATTGGCGCTCGCGATCCCTATGTGCATTTTGTATGAGGTGGGTATTTGGGCTGCGCAACTGTTTATCAAACACACCCAGGCCCCCGAGGCTGAAGTAGACGCGCCTGGTAGCGCGCCGTAGCGACTTTCAGATATCCAGTTTTAGAAATAGCTTAGTTTTAGGCCAATTC
>SYDB01000004.1 GCA_005786815.1 Burkholderiales bacterium | reverse complement strand
TTTTTAGACGAACTTGTTTTCAATATGCCCGATGCCATCAATCTCCACCCGAACGACGTCACCCGTTTTTAAGTAGCGAGGTGGTTTTAGGCCCATGCCTACACCTGCTGGGGTTCCGGTGGCGATGATATCGCCGGGAAAAAGTGTAATTCCGCGCGAGATGGTTTCTATCAAGGTAGGAATATCAAAAATCATATTCTCGGTAGGCCCGTCTTGACGCTGTTCGCCATTGACGAAGCAACGCACACGCGTGTGGGTGCCGTCAAGTTCGTCCGCAGTGACCATCCAAGGGCCCATAGGGCAGAAGGTGTCGAAAGATTTACCCATATCCCATTGTTGGTGGCGCATCTGCACATCGCGTGCGGTCACATCGTTGACGATGGTGTAGCCGAAAACATGTTGCATGGCATCTGCGGCCACGATGTTTTTGCCGCCTTTGCCAATGATGACGGCAAGTTCGGCTTCATAGTCAATTTGTTCAGACACTTGCGCACCAGGTAAATACACTGCGTCAAAAGGTCCAACAACACACTCGGGTACTTTGGTAAACACAATAGGCCAAGCTTGTGTGTTGGTGTTGCTGTCCTTGAATACCGAGGTAGATAACTCTTTGGCATGCTCGTGGTAATTGCGACCTACGCACCAGATATTGCGTCGTGGAATAGGCATAGGAGCTTCAAGATGTACGTCACTTACGGCAAGCTGTTGGCTAGACACAGTAGGCCACTGGCCACCTGCAACTACTGTTTCAAGCAAGCGAAATGCGCCGTGTTGTGCAATATCTGCACTGACCTCAAAGGCTTGAACATACAAGCCGTCAGATGAAACGCGGCCGACGTGGCGGGTGTTGTTATGGCGATAGGTGGCGATACGCAAGGTGAACTCCTAAAAGAAAAATCAGAAAAAAGAAATTAGTTTGAGTAAAAGTTTGGCAGTAAAAAGAAGCGAATAAATAAGTAATGGGCTACAAATTTACCCATCCTTTGCTTTGTAGGGACGAATCAAGCCTGAGGCTAAAGCAGTTCCGAAAACAATCAAGACAGCGCAACCCAACATCCATGGCGTGACTATTTCATCCAACCAAACAACGCCAATGCAATTGGCAAAAACAGGAATCAGGTAGGAGACGGTCATGGCCGTTGCTGGCCCGTTACGCGTCATCAACCGAAAGTACATGACATAGGCTAATGCAGTGCAAAAAAGCCCAAGAATCAGCAAAGATAACCAAGCGCGTAACGATGGCGTCTCTGACGGCCAAAACCATATGGCGGGTAACAACAGGGCAATGCTGGCCCCAAAAAAACTACCTGCAGTAGTCACCATCACAGGCACATCGAACAAATACTTCTTTATGAAACTGCCAGCAACCCCGTAGCACAAGGTAGCCAATAAACAAGCAGCAATTGCCAACTCTTCGTCGCCATATGTCAGCGCTGATGCGTCAGAGCTGTTCAATGTCAAAAGCACGACGCCAGCAAATCCGAATACCAATCCTAGTAAGCGCCATGCATTCAGTCTGTCGCCTAGCCACCACCAGGCAATCAAGGCGCCAAATAAGGGCGTCGTGGAATTCAAAATCGATGACAGTCCTGTGCTGATGAATAGCAAAGCAAATGAATAGCACGCAGCAGGAATGCCAGAGCTCAACAAACCCATCAGCAAGATAGGGCGCCAACGATGCACCATGGCGCCAGTTTGCTTGCGCCAAATCAAAATAGGCATCAGCGCAAGCGCTGCAATCGTGACGCGCACCCAGGCTGTTGCAAAAGGACCAAATGCGTGAACGCCTTCACGCATAAAAAGAAATGAAGAGCCCCACATCGCTGCCAGCAACACAAACTCAGGCAGCCATTGGCGCCAGGGCAGTTGCTTGTCCATTAAGCGGCGACGCCCTCTAAGGTGAGTAAAGCTAATTTGCGATCAAGCCCGCCTGCATATCCTGTTAACGTGCCATTACTACCAATCACGCGATGACATGGCACCATGATGCTCAGCGGATTACGACCGACAGCACCAGCCACAGCACGAACCGATGTGGGTGAGCCAATGTAATGACTGATCTCTTGATAGGTGACTGTTCTACCGTAGGGAATTTTTAATAAAGCCAGCCACACCTGTTGTTGAAATGCAGTGCCCGCGTGCAAATCTAGAGGCATTTCAAAACGCTTGGTTTCTTTCGCGAAATAGGCTTGCAGAGAATCTTGGGCTTGTAACAAATAAGCGTTATCCGTGGCGGACTTCCAACTTTTAAATGGCGGCAAATGTTTTTGCCCGGCAAACCAAATCCCAGAGAGCCCCATATCCGTTGCCGACAAGATGACTGTGCCTAGTGGACTGGTCATTTTTGTGTAGACAGTAGAGGTAGCAAAGTTCATGGTGAAGCGTGTTTTAAATCTGAGAAGTAGAACAACTAAAAATGGCTCTTGATGCGCTGCATCATAGAGAGTATCAAGGTATGCGTGCTTGCATTTGGGGTCGCTTCAGTGTCAGCCAAATGCAACCTAAAATTAGAGGATGCAAGTTAATCCTTCTATATTCAAAGCGTACGACATACGTGGTGTCGTTCCTTCTACGCTAACTGAAGAAGTTGCCTATCACCT
>SYDB01000041.1 GCA_005786815.1 Burkholderiales bacterium | reverse complement strand
TGTTGTCATACCCTAGCAATCACAACGGTGTGTTTGAGCACGTCGGCATGGGTGCCGGCGTGAAAAGCGTGTCGGTAACTGAACATGCGGGCAATATACCCCCAACGTTTCGCAGAGCATGAAACGATTGCGCTAAGTGCTTGAAATTGCTTATAATGACGGGCTCTGCAGCGCAATCAGGTTTCCGCGGTAGGGGCTGTCTCCAATACAAGTTTGAGGCGGTTAAGCCACCTAAGAGGTTCTCATCAGAAGAACGCCGACCGTGGAAAAGAAACCAACAAACCCACCTTCATTAGGAAACTCAATGTCTACTTTCAGCGCAAAACCCGCTGACGTGGTGCATGAGTGGTTTGTGATTGACGCCACCGATAAGGTGCTCGGACGAGTAGCCAGCGAAGTTGCTCTCCGTTTACGCGGCAAACACAAGGCCATTTATACGCCTCACGTCGATACGGGTGACTTCATCGTCATCATCAACGCCTCCAAAATCAAAGTCACTGGCGCTAAGCCTTTAGACAAGATTTACTACAGCCACTCCGGCTACCCAGGCGGTATTTCTTCTATCAATTTTCGTGACATGCAAGCCAAGCATCCTGGCCGCGCGCTTGAAAAAGCCGTCAAAGGTATGTTGCCTAAGGGCCCACTTGGCTACGCCATGATCAAAAAACTCAAAGTCTATGGGGGTGCTGAGCATCCCCATAACGCCCAGCAACCTAAGGTGTTGGATATCCCCGCCTTGGCACCTAGGAGCGCAAAATGATCGGTGAATGGAACAACGG
Source organism: Burkholderiales bacterium (assembly GCA_005786815.1). Taxonomy (GTDB): domain Bacteria; phylum Pseudomonadota; class Gammaproteobacteria; order Burkholderiales; family Burkholderiaceae_C; genus Limnohabitans. The sequence continues at coordinate 2,999 of SYDB01000041.1, read as the reverse complement.
CACTGGCCGTCGCAAATCAAGTGTTGCCCGCGTCTTCATGAAAAAAGGCTCCGGCAAGATCACGATCAATGGCAAAGACATTGCCGCGTATTTCGGCCGTCAAACCTCGATCATGATTTCTAAGCAACCCCTGATGCTGACCAACAACGGCGAAGCTTTTGACATCCAAGTCAATGTGCACGGCGGTGGTGAGTCTGGCCAAGCAGGTGCAGTGCGCCACGGCATTACCCGCGCTTTGATCGACTATGACGCAACACTGAAGCCCGTCTTGTCGGCCGCAGGTTTCGTGACCCGTGCTGCTCGTGACGTGGAACGTAAACAGGTCGGCTTGCATTCTGCGCGTCGCCGTAAGCAGTTCAGCAAGCGTTAATCGTTTTCTGTTTTGCCCAAAAGCCGCAGGGTTCGCCTTTGCGGCTTTTTTAATGTCCACAATGGGTGTCGCGTTACTGCTGGGCAATTCCCGACTAAACCGCTATACTTTAAAAATTGCTTTTGGAGAACTTTATGAGTGCTGTTGATGAAAACATCCAGACCGAGATGCCTGAACCTATCGTGTTTACCGATAGCGCTGCGGCCAAGGTGGCTGATTTGATCGCTGAAGAGGGCAACCCAGATTTGAAATTGCGCGTGTTTGTGCAAGGCGGCGGCTGCTCAGGTTTTTCTTACGGCTTTACCTTTGACGAAATCGTGAACGAAGACGACACCACCATGTCTAAAGCTGGCGTATCTTTGTTGATCGACGCGATGAGTTACCAGTATTTGGTAGGTGCTGAGATCGACTACAAAGAAGATTTGCAGGGCGCGCAATTTGTGATCAAGAACCCCAACGCGACAACTACCTGTGGTTGCGGCTCTTCTTTCTCGGTTTAAGCTAAGTTTGCTTTAAGCCGGAAAAATTCCGCTTAAGCGGGAAAAACTCCACCCAGTATGCGGGCGCCTTTGGCGCCCGTTACTTTTGGTGCGTTGCCGGCAAGCCCCAGAACGGTTTGGCGGGCTAGCCAAGCAAATGCGGTCGCTTCGACTTGAAGGGGTGGCATGCCTCGTTCTGTTGAAGACAGTACTTTGCAATTGCTAAGAGCGGCTTGCAAACGTTCCATCAAAAACCCATTGAGTGCGCCGCCGCCGCACACGATCAATTCTTTAGCGCCGTGGGCGTGACGCAATACATCGTTGGCACAGGCTAGGGCGGTTAATTCGGTCAAGGTGGATTGCACATCAACAGCGGAGATGTCGTTCAAGTTTGCAAGGTGCGATGCCAACCACTGTGCATGAAACAAATCGCGACCCGTACTTTTGGGTGGTGCTTCTTGCAAAAAAGGCTCGGACAACATAGCTTGTAACAGCGGCCCATGTACTTGACCAGTTCGAGCCCACTGGCCATCATCGTCATAGGCAAGCCCACGGTGTTGCATGCACCAATAGTCCATCAAAGCATTACCAGGGCCGCAGTCAAAACCGATGACATCTCCTTTGGCTTGCAGCACGCTCAAGTTGGCGATACCGCCGATGTTGAGCACGCCTATGGTTTCATTCGGTTGCGCAAATACACCTTGGTGGAATACCGGAACCAAGGGCGCACCTTGGCCCCCCGCAGCAATGTCTCGGCTCCGAAAATCCGCCACTACCGAGATGCCTGTGCGTTCCGCTAACAACGACGGGTTATTCAGTTGCGTGGTGTACCCAATGCCATCATGCGCACCGGGTTGATGCCGCACGGTTTGTCCGTGGGCGCCAATGGCACGGATCTGCGTAACTTTTAATTGGGTGTTGTCTAGCAGTGCCAGTACAGCTTGCGCGTAGACCGCACTTAATGCATTGGCCGCAAGCGCGGCGCGGTGAATTTCGTTGTCTGCTGGGGCATTTAAAGCCAATAAGGTTAGCTTCAGGTCTTGTTCAAACGGCAAAGCCGCATGTGACAAAACTTTTAAGTTCAATCTCGAATTTGCGTTGACTGACGAGGCGTTATGCGTTGGTGTTTGATTCTTCGAAGAAGATGCTTGAGAATCGTCATCTTCCGCAAAATCCACTAGTACCGCATCGACACCGTCGAGCGAGGTGCCCGACATCAAGCCGATGTAGAGCTCGGACATTTACTCAGCGCGGCTGGCTTGTAGGGAAGCTGCCGCCGCCAAATCCACTTTGGCCAGAGAAGCTTGGCGCTTGAACTGCTCGCGGGCCGCAGCAGATATTTCTGTAGACTCGCTTTTACGCGCCATGGTGAGCGGATCTTGGTGGCGTCCATTGACGCGAAATTCAAAATGCAGATGCGGTCCGGTGGCCCAGCCCGTTGCGCCCACCAATCCAAGGGTTTGGTTTTGTGATACGGATTGGCCGCGCTTGACCATGATGCGGCTCAAATGTGCGTAGACCGTAGTGTGGCCATTCGCGTGTTTGACCATGACCACATTGCCAAATCCGCCTTGTTCGCCCGCCACGTCGACCACGCCACGTCCAACGCTACGTACGGGTGTGCCGGCAGGGGCTGCGTAGTCGACACCCAAATGAGCACGCCAGGTTTGCAAAATAGGATGAAAGCGCATTTTGAAGCCGCTGGTCACACGAGAAAACGCAAGTGGAGATGCCAAATACGCGCGACGCAAACTCACGCCGTCGGCGTTGTAGTAACCGCCTTCTTTGGGGCTGTCTTTGGCCTCAGGGTCTTTGAACCAGAAGGCTTGGTGAGTTTTGCCGTTGTTCACAAACTCGGCCGACACCACGCGGCCCGCGCGCAAAGTTTCGCCGTCTGCTTCGAGCGACTCGTAGACGACTGAGAAACGATCGCCCTTGCGCAAAGCGCGGTGAAAGTCGATATCGCCCGCAAAAATGTCAGCCAGTTGCACCGCCACGCTGTCTGGAATATTCGCGTCGTCGGTAGCGGCAAACAAAGAACTTTGGATGGTGCCGCTGCCCAAACGTTGGTTCACTTGCAGAGGGGCGGTTTCTAGTTGTTCGGTGAAGTTGTCGCCGGCGCGGGTGACGACCCAGCGGCTGAATTGGTC
>SYDB01000040.1 GCA_005786815.1 Burkholderiales bacterium | reverse complement strand
CAAGCGCTTTCAAAGCACGCATGAAGGTCCAGAGGTTGCGGTGGGCATATCACTCGGAGGAAATGCGCTGATGAAATGGGCGGGCGAAGTCAAGAAAGAGGCACACAAAACAGTCAATGCGATTGCCAGTGTGTGTGCGCCACTCGATCTGACTGCCAGCGGTCATGCCATTGACAATGGTTTCAACCGCATCGCTTACGCCAAAATGTTTTTAGACAGCATGAAACCAAGGGCGATGGCCAAGTTAGCGCAATTTCCAAATCTGTTCGATGTACAAGCTATGCAGTCGGTCACCACCTTGTTTGAGTTTGACGATATCTTCACTGCACCCCTACACGGATTTGAAAATGCAACCGACTATTGGCGGCGTGCATCAGCCAAGCCTGGTATGACAAAAATCGCTTTGCCTGCTTGGGTGATCAACCCGCAGAATGACCCATTCGTACCGGCCAGTAGCTTGCCGAAAGTAGAGGAAGTCAGCCCACTCGTTGAGTTATGCCAACCTAAAGACGGCGGCCATGTTGGTTTTACCAGTGGTGCATTTCCGGGAACCTTGCAAGCACTGCCGCAAGCAGTATTGCGATGGTTTGATAGCAAAATTCATACAAACGCCTTATCGCAAAACCATGGATGACATCGTCAAACAAGCCCTAGCCAAATGGCCCAATGTGCCCGACTGTTACGGTTGGTTAGGGTTGGACGCGCGCGGTGATTGGTATATGCGTGACGACGCTGTGCAAGCTGCAGGCGACTTTGCCAAAAGCAAAGGATCAAAACTACTGCATGAAAAGCTCATCGGATTCATAGGACGCAATTACGATGCAAATGCTGACGGGCTATGGTTTTTTCAAAATGGTCCACAGCGCGTCTATGTTGAACTAGAAGTAACGCCCTGGATTTGGCGCTTGCAACCCGATGGAAGCTTACTAGGCCACACCCAACGCGTGGCCACCTATCGAAATAGTTGGTTAGACGGTGCGGGCTGGCTGTATCTAGAAACCGATCTAGGGTTTGGGCTCGTACACAGCATGGACATGCTGCAAGCAGTGCAAAAAATTGAGTCCGAAGAATGGATGCCGCAAAGCGTAGGCAAGGTAGATTTACAAAAACGTTTTGGCTTTTGTTTGAGTCCCCATCAAAGACACTTGGCTACAACCGCAAACCCATGAAAAAAGCCACCGTTTAGTAAACAGGTGGCTTTTTTGTGAGGAGCGAAAACGCTAAGTTACTTGGCTTCTGGTTTTTTGGGTTCAGCCAGCTTGCCACCGCTGCCGTTTGCCATATAGACAACAGCGCGGCCAATTTCAAAGTCGCTGTATTCACCGCCAGCTTGTGCCGCCATACTGCCCTTGCCCTTGAGAGCTGAGGTCAATAAGGCGGGGTAGCCTTTACCTAAACGAGCGGCCCAAGCACCAGCATCGCCAAATTTGGGTGCGCCTAAACTGCCAGCCGCATGGCAACCACCACATTGGACTTTGTAAACTTCTTCTCCGTTGCGAGGTTCTGCGTTGGCAGACTTAATTTCAACAGAGCCTACCTTTTGAATGCGTGCTGCCACCGATTCAGGTGAATTGGAACTACCAGCTTGTGGTTTGTATTCTGAAGTGACGTAATAGACCAAGCCAATAATGACAATAACTGGAAGAATGAACGAGTAAGCGACAGCCCACAAAAGCTGTTTAGGGGTTTTGATGGGGCCCGTGTGGGCTTCTTCGTGGTGGTTGTCGCTCATGATGAGGGAAGTCCTTAAGGGGTACGCAAAACAACTCGAATTATAGCCAGCCCTCTACAATGGCCTGTTGCGACACGATGCGGCTGTAGCTCAGTGGATAGAGTATTGGCCTCCGAAGCCAAGGGTCGTGGGTTCGATCCCCGCCAGCCGCACCAATTTAATCCTTTTTGACTCAACATTTGAGTGTTTTACTCAGTGCTTGTCATAAAAGCCCCGCATCTACTGGACTTTATTGATAATCAACATCTTTCAAATTCATAAGTTTGCCGACCATGAAAAATACACTTTCAGCACTCTCATTTTTTGCCTTCGCTGCTTTGATCAATTCTTCGGCCTACGCGCAAGCAACGCCTAGCGCACAACAGATGATCGAGCAACTCAAGGTGCAGCCTGTGCCCGAGCCTCAGAGACGCACCCGCAGCTTGCGCAACTTATCGGTAGAGGCGGTGGACCAAGCAGCCGAGGCCGCGCCACCGGCCCCAGTAGTTAAACCTTCTTTGTCTTTGCAGATCCAGTTCGAGTTCAATTCTTCGCAAATCAACCCGGTCAGCCAACAAGCATTGCTGAACTTATCCACAGCATTGAAAGCGGCAGAACTCAGCGCATCTAAATTTGAAGTCGAGGGCCACACCGACGCCAAAGGCAACGATGCCTACAACCTCAAACTCAGCCAACAGCGTGCGGAGGCGGTGCAGCAATTTCTGGTGCATCAAGGCGTCGCTGTTAATAGATTAGTCGCTTCAGGTAAGGGTTCTACGCACCTTGCCAATGCTGGCAATCCTTTAGCTGCTGAAAACCGTCGGGTCCGCATTGTCAACCTCGACTGAGGCTAAAACGCCCTGGTGGCAAAGCCTTGAGCGTCAGTTCCTCACGTCTCTGTCGCGTTGGTCAGATAAGTGGGTACACATAGGCCTGGTGCTGGTTTTTTCCGCTTGGATTGTGATTGACGTTGTATTGGTAGGTGTTAGCGGTGGTTTGGCGCAAACCACCTACGACAACATGGTGCGTGGACGAGTTATCACCGCCCCTGCCGATCCCCGCATAGTGATCATCGATATCGATGAATCTGCGTTGGCCCGAATGGCCACAGAATTTGGCCGCTGGCCTTGGCCACGTGACACCCTGGCGTCGGTGTTGGACTATGTAGAAGACCAACAACCTGCTGCAGTTGTATGGGACATTATTTTTTCGGACGTCGACCGTTTGAACCCGGGCGGTGACGCCGCTTTTGATACGGCGGCCAAGCGCAGTGCCCACAGCCATTTTGGGCTGGTGCGTTTACCCAAAACGAATGACGACAAAAGCGAGTTAACGCAAAAAAACTTGACAAGTTTGTGGGTGCAAACAGCGCCTCCAGAATCTAAAGAACTTTCGACGGTTGCGCTCATACCTCCCGTCTTACCTGGCGTTGCAGTCAAACCGCTGGGTTACAACAATGGCTATGTTGATCGCGACGGCATATTGCGACGCTACCGCTACTTTGAACGTTTGGATGACGGCGGGATGATTCAGTCTTTGCCTATGAGCGTGGTGCAACAAGTCGATCCAAAAGCCCACGCATTTTGGTTAGAACGTTTTCTCAACAAGCCCCAAACCATTGCCTCGGACAACGCCACGCAAGACGACGTGCTAATTAACTGGCGCAAAAAAGCCAATGTCTATCCGCGTGTTAATTTTGCTGACGTGTTCGCCTTGGCTGATGGCGGCAAACCTAAAGAAGAGGTGCCTTCTTTCGCTGGCAAGATTGTGATCATTGGATCAACTGCTCCAAGTTTGCATGATATTCACCCAACACCACTGTCTTCGACGCAGGCGGGCGTGGAGTCTTTGGCAACAGGAATTGACAACGCTTTGAACCTACGCGTCATGCGCGAAATGCCTAAATGGCTTGGGGCTTTGATTGCGATAGTGATGTGCGTTGGCTTGGCATTTTGGAGCTACCACAAAAGTGTGTCTTCCTTGGCTGCTGGGATGTTGGGTATGCCCTCGGTGATGCTCGGCATGAGTTTTTTAAGTCTCAATACAGAACATTTATTTTTAGATTTGAATTTGTCTGCTGGCTTAGGTTTGCTATTTGTCGCCTTACTCAATGTATGGGTTCTAATAAACAAACGCCACTGGTTTGGAGATATACCCCCAAACTGTCATCATGTCAGTGTCTCTGCTTGGCGCTTGAAGGATGCTTGGACTGATCAACAACTTCAAAATATGACACGTGTTATGCGCGAACATGCTACGAATTGCAGAATCTTATTGTTAGACACATCTACTCCCTCGCAAAGAAGAATGATTCGATGGAGACCATTTGCCAATCTCTTAGCATTGGTTGGACCTGAAGTAGAGCTGGAGAATGCAAGAAAAGAATTTGAAAAAACCTTCCCCCACTTGGAGGTCAAAGTAGGGCGTATTTTGGCGCTAGAGAGCCAAAATGAAGTAACCCCGCCGCAAATTGCACAATTAGTATTACAGGCTTTTACGGAGGCCTCGCCAGAAAAAATACCGCACCTAAAAAACTGAAGAATAGAAAGCTAACCTCCATGAAAAGCAGTATTCGACTCACTTTGGTGAGCCTTGGATTTTTAGCGCAAGCAGCAGTTGCGCAAAATGCCAGCGTGATGCGCCCAACAGAAATACGTGCAGAAAAATTGGCATCCTCTGCGGTCCTTGTCCAAGTGAACCAAGGCGCGACAGTGCGTATCACCTCGGTAGAAGGTGGTTGGGTATTGGTTGAGGCAAACTCTGACAAGGGGCGGGTGTCGGGTTGGGTGCGCGCTAGTGCGCTTAATATGCAAGCCGGCGCATCGGTGGTTGCGGGTTTGTCTAGCGGACGTGAGGCCGCTGGAAATACTGCGGTGACACTGGGTGTTAGAAATGTGCCGCCATTGGTGCCGCGTATTAATCGCCACGCGCTCATTATTGGCGTTGGAACATACGAAGACCCGCTCGTACCGCCACTTCCTGGTACCAAGTTGGACAAAGTGTCTGCCACCCAAATTGCGCAAGCCATGCAAGTTCCAGACGGCAATATTCAATACCTGCACGATAGCCAAGCAACGGTGTCCAATATTCGTACAGCGCTCAATAACTTGAACGAAAGAGTGCAAGATGGCGACCGCGTATTTATCCACTACTCTGGCCATGGCACACGTTACAAAGACCCGCAAGCCGGTGGTTGCGTGGAGGCACTACTGCCTTATGACGGTATGAGCAAGGGGATGATCAGCAACACCGAGATGGCCAGCTTGTTAGCGCAAATCACGCAAAAAACCGACAAGTTATTTGTCATGTACGACGCCTGCCATTCCGGAGGGCTCGTGGCTGCAGCGGCCACCGCAAGGACGCGGGGCATTGCCAACAGCAACGATGATGGCGCACTGCGACCAAAGTTTGCAGCGCTGTCGGAGGAGTGCAGCAAGCCGGTGAATATCAAAACTCGAAGCTTGGTCAATGAGCAAGTTAACCGTGGCGCCTTACCCCAAGACATCGTGCATATATCTGCTGCGCGAGACAACGAAATAAGTTTTGACGATGAACAAAAAGGCGGATTGGCAACACAGTTTTTCCGCGATTGCATGTTGCGTGAAGCCAAAGACTTAGATGGTTCAGGCGCCATCAGTATTGAAGAGATCAAGCAATGCGCGCAAGAAAAAATCAACCGGCGCATGCAAAACGACAACAACTTTAAAGCGCATAACCTGGTCTTATCAGGCAACGGCAACTTTGTTCCCGCGTGGTTTAGCCAAGGCGTACCGCAAACCGCAAATGTGATGACTGCTCTCGCCACCCCAGACAAACCGGTTGCGCCAGTAGCTGTTACGCCCGCTCCTGCAACCCCAACGTCACCACCCGCACAGCAAATTGCATTGGCTACGCCTTCGACCACCACCACGCCAGCAACTACCCAAAGTCAAACGCTAGCTACGTCTGAGATAAAAACCTTGAGTGGCGAGGATGCGCTCAAGCAAATGTATGACCAGCGCAATGCCAAGCGTAAAGTGCGCGTCACGCTGACCAAAGATCAGCTGGTGATAGGCAAAGACGTTTTAGAGTTCTCAGTGCAATCTGATCGTGCGGGTTATGTCTATGCAGCGCTCGCAGGCTCAGACGGTAAAGCTTTGTATATGTTGTTCCCGAACGACTTAGACCAAAACAACCGCATTGAGGCGGGACAGACCCTGAAGTTACCGCAAGGCAAATGGCGCATCAAATCATCCGGTCCAGTTGGCACCAACCATTTGTTGGTCATGGTGGCAGATGCACCGCGCGATCTACAAGCATTGAACGCCAAAAAAGAAGGCCCCTTTATGACTTCTTTGAACGATGCCAGTGGGCGCGCCCAACTAGGCGCATTATTGACATCGTCAAAAGCCATAAGTACAGCTGTGTGTCAAAACACGGTGTCGGCTAAAAATAATCCACTGTGTTCAGATGCTTACGGTGCTAGCTTGTTGAGCATTAAAGAAGTGCCTTGATATTAAGAATCGCGGAGTCCAAGATGAAAGTTCTTAACTATTTCCTACAACTCGTTTTACTGGCCTTTCTAACATCAGGCCCAGTAACTCTTATTCATGCGCAAACACTAGATGACGACGCCATTGCTTTGTCAGAGCAAGAAACAGCAAGACTGCGTGCAATATTAGAACAACCGATAGATCCGAATTCATTGAAAGCCACGCGGGTTGAGGCCTACAAACAAAAACAGGGGGCCGCCTGGAAACTTGGTGATGCTGTCAAGCAAGAAGAAATTTTGCGTGAGTGGGCGCAAATGGATACTGACGTCGATCCACGATGGAGGTTGATGAGCTTTTTGTTTCATACAACCAATCGGCAAGAGGCCTATAAATTGGGCGCTGACTTAATACGCGATGTCAAATATGCGCCATCAGCTGTGAGAATCCGTTCGACTATTGCGGACCATTACATCAATGACAGCAATTTAAAGCAAGCAGGTGTTTTACTGGAAGAAGCGGGCAACCTTATCAAGAATGAGTGGGGAAGAGTTCCGCGTCAAGGGACAAATGCATATTGGATTGTGCGTGCAGAAATGGAGTTCAATCTCATCAAATCTTTTTTCCTGCGACGTTCAGGAAAATGGCAAGAAGGCATTCAAACAGCTAGATTGGCAACCCAAAAAGGGAAAGAATTAGTTGGGATTGACAGCTTGGTTGATCCGCTGCAACGCAACTTTGGTCGGAGCTGGTATATGTCTGCAATGGCCCAATTGGCAGACCACCAATCGGCGTCAGGACTTTATGCAGAGGCTGATTTGTCGTTGCGCGAGGCATACCAGTTTGGCAAAACGAATGGGTTTACAGACAACCAAATGCTGCGTATTTTTAATGGCGTTGCATGGCTCAGAAATGCAACTGGGCGCTTTGAAGACGCTTTAGCCTATAGCAAGCGAAGTGAAAAAATTGTGCTGGCGCAAGGCGTTCAAAAAGGCGCACCAGGATGGCTGTATACCCAAACTCCCGGTACGTTGGCATTGGCCGGATTAGACCGTTGGAACGAAGCAGCAGAACGTTACGACGCCATCGACAAAGAAATGGAGCGACTCAAAACCAGGTCGCCATTAGCTTTCCAGTCTTGGCTTCGCGGCCCCGTGTATTTACATGCCGGTCGCTATCCACAAGCCAAGAGAATTTATGAAAACACCTTGAAGTGGCACGTCGAAAACTTCGGCGAAAACCATTACTTCACAGCCTATACCCGTGGCATGTACGCCATTGCTCTTTGGCGCAACGGCGATCCTGTTGGTGCGCGTACGCAGTTTGACCAAGCCATTCAAAACATCACCTCACCGGATGCGCTGACGGGTGACTTTACTGAGGACGTGTTTCGCCGTAAAGGAAAGAAATACATTTTCCAAAACTACATCGACTTGCTCGCTACCACGGCTGATAAAGACGCCAAAGACGCGGCCATTATTTTTCAAATGGCGGATCATTTGAGCTCATCGTCTGTGCAACAAGCACTCTCCGATGCTGCGGTTCGTTCAGGCGTCAATGTGCCCGGCTTGTCAGATGTAATTCGTAAAGAGCAAGACGCTAAGAACGAGGCCGCCACCTTGATGTCATACATCACATCACAAGGTAGCGAAGGCGATAAAAGGCGTAACCCCCAAGTCATCGAGCAAATGCAAAAACGTATGCGTGAATTGGAAGGTCTGCGCAAAGAATACAAAGCACAAATTCAAAAAGGGTTCCCTGAGTATTTCCAACTCATCCAGCCCAAGGCCCCAAGCCACACCGATATTGCGCAACAGCTCAAGCCGGATGAATTGTTTGTTTCTATCTTGCCTATGGAAAAGCAAACCTATGTGTGGGCTATTGATTCCGCAGGCAAAGTGAACTTCCATCAGTGGCAAGTAGGTGAGAAAGACGGCGCAAAGTTAGTCGACAAAATTCGTAAAACCTTGGATGTGGCCGGCCTTGGTAACAAAGCGCCTGCGTTTGACTATGCAGATGCACACACTGTTTATAAAGGCATTTTTGGACCCATCGAGTCTGAGATGGCAGACAAGAAACACTTGATCGTGGCTACCTCAGGTGCTTTTGCCAATATGCCTTTAGGCGTTTTAGTGCGTAAGCCAGTTACTTCCCCTAACCCATTAAATGCCGCTTGGTTGATCAAAGACGCAGCGATAAGCCATGTTCCTACAGCAAGTGGCTGGTTATCTTTGAAGCGTTATGCCAAAGTGCCATCCAGTACCCAGCCGCTTATTGCATGGGGAGATCCTTTGTTTGATAACAAAGTGGCTACGCAGCAAATTGCGGGTGTCATCCCTAAAGCCACGACCGTTCGATCGGTCATTGATACGCGTTCTACCCTCCATATTGGGCTTGAAAGATCCAATGAGGAAAGTTATCTGGCCTACAGCAAAATCCCACCCCTTCCCGAAACACGTGATGAAGTCATTGAACTGGCCAAAATTTTGGCGGCTGACCCCAAGCAAGATTTGATTTTGGGCTCAGATGCAACACGTCAATCGGTGCTCAAGAGCAGTGCTTCTGGGCAGTTGGGTAAAAAGCAAGTGGTGGTGTTTGCTACGCATGGTTTGTTAGCGGGTGACCTGCCCAACTTAAACCAGCCTGCGTTGGCTATGGCCTCGACCGCCAACCCAGCAGACTCACCTTTGTTGACATTAGAAGATGTATTGGGACTCAAGCTCAACGCGGACTGGGTTGTCTTGTCTGCCTGTAATACAGCCGGTGCTGATGGACGCGCTGAAGAAGCTTTGAGTGGACTAGCCCGCGGATTCTTTTTTGCTGGTAGTCGCAGCTTATTGGTGACGCACTGGTCTGTGGAGTCGGAGAGCGCGATGTTGCTCACGACCCATACATTTGCGGCTTACAAGAAAGACCCACAAATGCGACGTGCTGAAGCTTTGAAACAAGCGATGGTCGAGACCATGAAGTTACCGCAATATGCCCACCCTGCGTATTGGGCGCCTTATGCCCTAGTGGGAGAGGGTGGCCGCTAACAGTTGGCGATGACAACTTTTTAGGAGCGCTGTTTTATTTGGCAGCGCCTTTTTTGGCAAAGACGATTTTGTCAATCACCACTTCGTTTTGTGCGTTGTAAGCCAAAAGAATTTTGACGTCATGGCCTTTGGCGGAAGCCAGCACTTTGGCCTTTTCACTTTTTTGTTCTAGCTGGACCAATGTGCGTATTGCGTTGATCATGCTAAAAATAAGAAATGGGTTTTTTGCGGTAACACCAGACGAGCTCGTTGGTTCCGTCATCTGAATCTTCCCGCCGCTTTTCTCCACCTGATTAACCCAAGCCTTTATGCGCTCAGGCATGTTGTTGGGAGAAACCTTGTCGTAGAACGGCACGGTAATCTCGTTCATCGGGGCAGACAAGGATGCGGAGAGTTGGTGGTCGAACTTGTCTGCATCCAAAAACGCCACGATAGGCGTCGCGTCGTCTTGTGCGGATTTGACTGAGGGATTGGTTTCGCAAGCGCTGAGCGCTAGACAAGCAATTAGTAGGAGAGACCAGCGAATAGACAGCACATGACGCATACAACACCTCTTCAAGAAGAACGTAGATTGTGAACGATTCTAAAAATTTATGTATTTGCTTCTTTTAAGGCTAATGCCCTGTCGTATAAAAGATTGCGCGATTCCCCCGTCAACTCTGCCGTAAGTCGAACTGCGGTTTTGAGCGCAACCTCCTGCATCAGCAGTTTTAGCATCTTGTCATGCACTTCAATCGGATCGTTGACAACGGTTTGTGCGTGGACTACCAGCGCAAATTCACCGCGGGTGCGTTGCGGGTTGGCATGAATCCAATCGCTCAGCGAATGGGCTGTCAGGGTCGCGATTTCTTCAAATTGTTTGGTGAGTTCTCTGCCGACTGTCATCATACGGTCGCCTAGGACCGATAGTGCTGTTGCTAGTGCTACTATGCGATGCGGTGCTTCTAAAAGCACTTGTGCCCGTCCATCTAATGCCAATAATTGCACGGCGCGTTCTCGCTCTGCAGCTTTACTTGGCAAGAAACCAACAAACACAAATCCTGACGCATCTGCTGTGAATGAGCCACACGCGCTCAGCAAGGTCGTAATACTGCTCGCGCCAGGGAGGGGCATGACCCGAAATCCTGCAGCCTGCACCTGCCACGCCAGACGCGCGCCAGGATCGCTGATGGCCGGAGTGCCTGCGTCGCTCACATACGCTACGCGTTGCCCTGCTTGCAAACGTTGGATCACTTCTTGGGAAGCTTGTGTCTCATTGTGCTGGTGCACCGCTAACCAATGGCTGGAGTTGCGCTCAATTCCGTAGTTGCGTAACAAAGTTTGTGAGTGGCGCGTATCTTCACACGCCAAGGTATCGCACACACTCAAAACATGCAGGGCGCGCAGACTGATATCGGCCAAATTACCAATCGGTGTTGCCACCATATACAGCGTGCCTGCAGGGTGGTGCTGCGCAGCCGCGGCATCGTGGGCAGCTGTGAGGGCAGATGAAAAATGCGTGGACAAACCCAAGAGAAAAATTCCTTCACCACCAAGCAATCAGGAGATGCAGCCGAAGACCGCGCTTTGCACTATTTGCTAGCCCATGGCTTACAACTGGTACAGCGCAATTATCGAACGCCAGGACGTGGTGGGGGTGAAATTGATTTAATCATGCAAGACAGGCATGGAACTATGGTGTTTGTGGAGGTGCGCAAACGCTTGCATCCCTCTTATGGGGGCCCGTTGGGCAGTGTTTCGGCATCTAAACGCAAGCGCATTGCATTTGCCGCTAAATTTTTCTTGATGCGCCTGAAATATGAGCCCACCTGTCGCTTTGACGTGGTGGCAATAGACGCAGGCGGACTCCATTGGCTACAAGGGGCTTTTGCAGTGGACTGAGTAGCGCAAAAGGTATCATTGCAGGATGCTTGAACAACGTATTGAACAACATTTCATCGACAGTGCGGATCTGAAATACCAGTCAGCGCAAGTGCTATCCAAGCCCATCGCGGCT
>SYDB01000039.1 GCA_005786815.1 Burkholderiales bacterium | reverse complement strand
TTAGAAAGTGTTGTGTTTTTAGTGGCAGGTCACGCTGGCAGTACGCCAAGACCTGTCGGCAAAGTGGCCTCAGGCGGCGAACTATCTCGCATTGCGTTGGCTATTGCTGTCACAACCAGTCAATTGGGCAGTGCCCAAACATTGATTTTTGATGAAGTGGACTCTGGAGTCGGCGGCGCAGTCGCTGAAACTGTGGGCCGCTTGATGCAACAACTTGGCATTGACAGACAAGTGTTGGCAGTAACCCACTTGCCGCAAGTCGCCGCATGTGCCGACCACCATGGCGTTGTGTCTAAACACAGCGATGCACAAGGTGTTGCAAGCCGTGTGACCTTGGTGGAAGGCGAAGAACGTGTGAGCGAAATTGCGCGCATGCTGGGGGGCGAAAAGATTTCAGACACAACCCGCGCGCATGCGCGCGAAATGCTGCACATACAAAGTAACAAAGCCGACATTGCGGAAAATGTGCGTGCAACTTCAAAAGCAACTACAAAAGTAAAGGCCAAAGCATGACGCTCGAGTTGGTCCTCATAACAGGTATGTCGGGCTCCGGAAAATCAGTGGCTCTGCACGCGCTTGAAGATGCTGGCTACTACTGCGTAGACAACCTACCCCCGGAATTGCTATTGCCATTTGTAGAGTTAGAGCAACAAAAGCAAGCTGATAAAGTGGCCATCGCCATGGATGTGCGCAGCGCACAATCTTTGCCCTTGGTGCCAGCGCAGTTGGCAGAGTTGCGCAGCAAGAATGTCAATATCCGATTGCTGTTTCTTGACGCAACTACCGACACCTTGGTGCGTCGGTTCTCAGAAACGCGCAGACGCCATCCACTTTCTCGCCAGCAAGACAGTGGTCAGTCCACTGACATAGACCGCGATGTGATCGATGCTATTGAAATGGAACGTCGTTTGCTAGGTGACTTGCGTGAAGAATCACACATCATTGATACGAGCTTGCTCAGAAGCGCCAAATTACAAGGCTATATCAAGTCGCTAATTTCTGCGCCTGCTACACAACTGACGTTGATGTTCGAATCATTCGCTTTTAAACGCGGTATTCCTATGCACGCAGACTATGTATTTGATGTGCGTATGCTGCCCAATCCCCACTACGAAGCGGGCTTAAAAAACTTAACTGGCCAAGATGCCAGCGTCGCCAATTGGTTATCGGGCTATCCATCTGTCAATGCTATGGCGCAGCAAATTGCAACCTTCTTAAACGCTTGGCTACCAGACCTCAGCAACGACCACCGCAGCTATGTCACCGTGGCTATTGGTTGCACGGGTGGTCAACATCGCTCTGTGTATTTGGTCGAACTGCTGACCAAACAATTCGCCTCTGAATGGGTGACCTTAAAGCGTCACCGCGAGCTAGATACGCATTAAGCTAACAGTTTGCGAATGGGGGCTGGCAAGCCTATTGCCGCGATTGATTGCTGATCAAACCAATAGCCTTGGCCTAGAGATTTTTGGCCACTCAAACGCAACGCCACAGGATGCAAATACAAGTCTTTGTGTGTGAGCACATGTTTCACCACTGGCATGTCTTGTAACTCCAACTTGCTCTTGGTTTTGACAAAAGCCTGTAGCGCCTCGTAACTCTCAAATACGGGCAAGCAATACAAACCCGCCCAAATACCTGACTGCGGTCTTTGCACCATCCACACTTCGCCATTTTTTGATTGCGCGTAGAGCAACCATAGTGGCTCGCTGGTGCGCTTGAGTTTTTTGGTTTTAATAGGATAGGTTTCTGGTTTTCCTTCTTTGACTGCCATGCAGAAATCTCTCACTGGACATAGCAAGCACTGAGGATTTTTGGGAGTACACAAGGTTGCGCCTAAATCCATCATGCCTTGCGTGTAATGCGGCATCGCTTGCGCAACATGCTGGGTTGGCAACAATGTTTGAGCTTTTTCCCACAACAATTTTTCGTTCTTGGCGACAGCCAAATCTTGTCCGAACCCCAAATAACGGGTGAGTACGCGTTTGACATTGGCGTCCAAAATAGCAATAGGCTCACCAAAACACAGTGATGCAACGGCAGCAGCAGTCGATCTGCCAATGCCTGGCAATGTTTGCAAGGTCAATGCATCGCGCGGAAATTCACCTCCATGCAATGCCATGACGTCTTGTGCGGCACGGTGCAAATTGCGGGCACGGCTGTAATAGCCCAAACCACTCCACAAGCCCATCACTTCTTCTTGCGAGGCTTTGGCTAAATCGTTGACTGTGGGAAAACGCTTCATAAAGCGCGCGAAATACTCGCGGACAGTCACAACCTGCGTTTGTTGCAACATGATTTCTGACAACCACACCGCATAAGGATCTTGTGTGTTTTGCCATGGCAAGTCATGGCGGCCATGTATTTTTTGCCAAGCGACTACTGCATTGCCAAACTGCCAAGCTGTTTTGCGCATAGTCAGGGCTTTTGACACACAGAGCAGTAATAGGTGGCGCGTTGTCCTTGCACTAAGCGCTTGATCAAATGGCCGCATTGTCTACAAGGCTCGCCAGCGCGGTCATACACATTCGCCTCTAATTGGAAGTAACCACTTTGCCCATCCGCATTGGAAAAGTCACGCAAAGTGCTACCCCCTTTGGCGACTGCGCGTGCCAGCACATCGATGATCGCGACTCTTAACTTTTCTGCGCGTGCGCGACTGATACGTTGCGAGCGCACTGTCGGGCGAATGCCTGCTAAAAACAAAGCTTCCGATGCATAAATATTGCCGACACCCACCACAATATCGCCCGCTAATAAAACTTGCTTGATAGCTGCGTTACGCTTTTTTAAATTTTTATGGAAAGTATCTACATCAAATTGACCAGCTAACGGCTCTACACCAAGATGTCCTAAGAGCTTTTGTGCCACCGCGCTGGTTTCAGACTCTGCATACACCACGGCACCAAAACGCCTGGGGTCATTTAATCTAAGTAATCCATGGGTAGTAAGCAAATCGAAATGGTCATGGGTTTGGGGGTGGCTTATGGCGAAGGTATTGTTGGCTGTTGGCGTAAAACTCAAACTGCCTGACATTCCAAGGTGCCACAGTACTAGCCCCTCATTCAAATCCATCAACAGATATTTGCCTCGCCTTCTCACGCCTAGGACTTTTTTACCAACCAGTGATGCGGGTGCCACTCCCAGTGGCCAACGCAGCGGCTTGCCAACTCGAACGTCAGAAATATGGGCGTTTGCAATGCGATCTGCAAAACTCAAACGCGTCACTTCAACTTCGGGTAATTCAGGCATGACAACATCAATACAAAAGTAAAGCCATTATGATGCCAGCATGAAGTTTTTATTGGCTCCGGCCGTTCTTTCGCTGGCCTTCACAGGCGCTCCATCTATTGCGCAAAACACACCCAAGAAACCAGAAGCTCCTGTAGTGAACTCTGGCATGAACGGTGAAATTTTGTATGAGATTTTGGTCGGCGAACTCAATGTCCAACAAGGGCAACCCTTGGTTGGATTCTCATTACTTTTGGATGCAGCTCGTAAAACCAATGATGCACAGCTGTTTGCGCGCGCTGTAGAAATTGCACTGAAAGAACGCTCTGGTGATGGTGCGTTGATGGCTGCACGCAGTTGGACGCAAGTATTGCCTCAAGACCGTTTGGCTAATCTCAATCTGCTTCAAATTCTGATTGCGCTCAATAAAACCAACGAAACCTTAGATCCACTCAAAAAAGAAATTGCATTTAGCCCTGTCAGCGAACGCAATGCAGCAATACGTGTGGTGCCAAGGTATTTCGCCCGCGTCACAGATACCAAAGTAGCGGCTGAAGTTGTGCAAAAAGCCTTGGATAGTTACACCGCAAACACCGAGACGTCATCCGCTGCATGGTCTGCCATAGGCCGTATGCAAATGTTGAATGCCAATTTGAGCGGGGCTTTGCAATCTTCGCAAAAAAGTTTGACGGTAAACACTAAAACGGATATCAGCGCTCCTTTCTTAGCCTTAGAGCTGCTAGGCCGTGGCGTTAAAGAGGCAGAAGCGCTGGTACTTCAAGCGCTTCCCAAACAAGACAAACCCGAATACCCCATGGCGTATGTGCGCGTTTTGATTGAGTCAAAACGTTTTGAGCAAGCTGCCGAACAGGCCCAAAGTGTCACGCAACGATTTCCAACACATGCCGAAGCGTGGTTGCTTTTGGGTTCATTGCAATTCGAACAAGGATTCGACAAGCAAGCCGATGCGTCGCTGCAAACATACATCGGCATGGCTAACAAGGCTCCTAATGAAAATACCCAACGCGGCGTCATACAAGCGCAATCTCGCCGCGCATCTATCTTGGCCAAGCAGGGCAAGTTAAAGGAAGCGCGGTTGCTCATTTCGCAATTACCAGCCAGCAAGGAAGAAGAGGTTCGTAGTCGCCTCATGGCTGAGTTACAACTCTTGCGTGAATTCCGCCAATGGCAAGCCGCCTTTGATTTATTGGCACAACAAGCAGGCAATGACCTCGACTTGCTTTACGAGCAAGCCATGATGGCCGAGAAGCTCAACCAAATTGAAGAGATGGAAAAGATTTTGCGATCGGTCATCAGCAAAGATCCAACTTACTTCAATGCTTATAACGCCTTGGGTTTTTCTCTGGCCGATCGAAATGTGCGTCTCAAAGAGGCTAAAGAATTGATTGTGAAGGCGCTTACTCTGGCGCCTGGAGACCCTTTCATTACTGACAGTCTGGGCTGGGTGGAATTTCGTCTCGGCAATACAAGCCAAGCCTTGGAGCTTTTAGAAAAGGCTTTCAAAGACCGCGCAGATGCTGAAATTGCAGCCCATCTTGGCGAGGTACTGTGGCAACTCAAACGCGAAAGCGATGCGATTGCGGTATGGCGGCGAGGATTAGAGATTGCTCCCACCAATGAAACGTTGCAACAAACTCTGCAGCGCTTCAAACCTGGCATTTAGCTATGCGTGTGTGGGCCAGCATATGGCTAGTGGTGTTGCTTGGTGGGTGTGCAACGCCCGCATCCAATCGTTTAGCAGTTCAAGCGTCTTCTGAAAAACAATGGCAAGGCCGAATCAGCGTGACCGTGCAAAGCGATCCCCCACGCAATATGAGTGCTGGTTTTTCTTTAGAAGGGGATGCGCGCCAAGGTGAATTAAATTTATTCTCGCCTTTGGGCACCACGCTAGCGACATTGCAATGGACTCCTTCCACGACGCAGTGGTTGCAGACTGGTCAACAAAGGCGTTATGACTCTATGGCCCATTTGACGGAAGAAGTAACCGGTGCGGCACTACCTATTGACGCCATGTTTGATTGGCTCCAAGGCAAGAGTGCACATTCAACAGGGTGGCAAGCGGATCTTTCATCCATACACCAAGGCACTTTGCTAGCCAAACGCTTATCGCCTGAGCCCTTGGTTGTTCTTCGCATCAAACTCGACGCACCGTAGTCCTATGCTGCAATCGCTCCACAACGTTCTAGCGCCCGCCAAGCTCAACCTGTTCTTGCACATCACTGGCCGTCGCGCAGATGGCTATCACCTGTTGCAATCTGTTTTTATGTTGGTGGATTGGTGCGACACCTTGCACCTTGATGTCAAGTTGGACGGCGGTATCCAGCGCATTGACTTGAACACACCACTACCAACTGACGACCTCATCGTGCGTGCAGCTCGCGCTTTGCAAACGGCCAGTGGCATCTCACTGGGCGCTGAAATTCGTATTGATAAACAAATTCCTGCACAGGCTGGCATGGGTGGTGGATCCTCAGATGCCGCGAGCACTTTGCTTGCATTGAATAAATTGTGGGGGTTGAATTGGCCTATTTCTAAATTGCTTCCGATCGGTTTGGCATTAGGTGCCGATGTGCCTTTCTTTTTGTATGGCCATAACGCTTGGGTTGAAGGCATTGGAGAAAAAATAAGCCCTGTTTTAGTGCCTCCTAGCCGCTTTGTGGTCGTCAAGCCCCATGCAGGCATTGAGACTGCTCGGATTTTTGGCTCTCCCACACTAGAGCGCGCTACCAAAACTGCTACAATTTCCGACTTTGCTGCACAGCCATACGACTTTGGTCGTAATGACTTGCAACCAGTGGCTCAAGCGTTGTGTCCCGAGGTAGAAATGGCCCTTCAATGGCTCCAATCCTTCGGTCTGAAACCTCGCATGACCGGCTCTGGCAGCGCTGTTTTTGCGCAATTACCCGAGCACATCGTGGTGGACAACCCACCACACAACTGGCAAGTGCAAATCTGTCGCAATATGGTGTCTCATCCATTGCGCGAATGGATGGACAGCAACGGTTAACGGTTAGTGGCTTTAGGGCGACTAACCTGTGTAGGGGAATCGCCAAGTTGGTTAAGGCACCGGATTTTGATTCCGGCATGCGAAGG
>SYDB01000038.1 GCA_005786815.1 Burkholderiales bacterium | reverse complement strand
TTGCATTTTGTACAACGAGATTTTCAAAAATGTTGAAAACCCAGATATCAAGCAATTGATGCGCTATATGGCGCGCGATGAATCTCGCCACGCAAGCTTTCTCAACCAATCATTAAAAGACTTTGGCTTGGGAATTGATCTTGGTGACTTAAAGCGAACCAAGGCCTATACCTACTTCAAGCCGAAGTATATTTTTTATGCAACGTATTTGTCAGAAAAAATCGGATACGCACGCTACATCACCATTTTTCGCCAATTAGAAAAAAATCCTGACAAGCGTTTTCATCCGATTTTTCGTTGGTTTGAGCGTTGGTGCAATGACGAGTTTCGCCATGGCGAGTCCTTTGCATTGATCATGCGTGCCAACCCGCATTTGTTGCGGGGCGGTAATGTTTATTGGATTCGCTTTTTCTTATTGGCCGTTTACGCCACTATGTATGTGCGTGACCACTGTCGCCCCATGTTGCACCATGAAATGGGACTCGAGTCCACCACCTATGACTACGAAGTTTTCCGCATCACCAATGAGATCACTAAGCAAGTCTTCCCCGTTTGTTTGGATATCGACAGTCCGGTTTTCAGGGAAGGCTTGGCCCATCTGTACTTCGTTCAAACGCAAATGAATGAGGCCAAGGCTAGGGGTGGTTTTATCGGCTTGCTGCAGCAAGCGCGCTGGGCCTTGTCTGGCGGGATTACCTTTGTACGTTTGTACTTCTTGCCGGTCAAACAGCAAGAATTACCTGACGACGTACGCATGGTTCCTGCTTGGTAAATCTGTAACCGAACATCACAGAGAACTAAGGATGACCGACACGTTTGTTGCTTTGGGATTTGCGATTTTCATCTGGTGGTTTAGCACCGGCATTGTCATTGTGTTGAACCGCATGTCCCAAACAACCATCACCTTGAGTTTGGTCATTTCATCTATTCTGGGAATAGGTGCTTTGGTGGGCTTGGCGCATACAGCCCATCAAACGGGCGTCACGGGCGCCTACTGTGCATTTACTTGTGCGCTGTTGGCTTGGGGTTGGAATGAATTGAGTTTCCTTACGGGCTGGATAACAGGGCCCCAAAAAACCGCCATTTTTCAAAGCACGCAAGGATGGCCCAGATTTGTTGCCTCTTTCAATGCTGTGGTGTGGCATGAAATTGCCATTCTTTTGGTAGGCGTCGCCATTATTGTTATCACATGGGATGCGCCTAACCAAGTGGGTACTGGCACTTATTTGGTGTTGTGGATCATGCGCACCAGTGCCAAGTTGAATCTTTTCTTTGGTGTGCGTAATTTGAATGAAGAATTTTTACCTGCGCATTTGGCGTATTTAGAAAGCTTCTTTAAACGCCGCCGTATGAATGCTTTTTTTCCAGTCGCTGTGGTGTCTGCCAGTGTTTGCTTGTGGATGCTAGTGAACTTTGCCAGTCAACCATTGGTGACACCATCGCAAGTTGTGGGATCTGTTTTGGTCGGCACCATGTTGGCCTTAGCCATTGTGGAGCACTTGATGTTGGTTCTGCCGCTAGACACCACTGCGTTGTGGCGTTGGGCTATTCAAAAACCGCACAAATCAAAAGTTGAAGAGGCCTTAGATACCTATGTTCCTGCAAGATTAAACGCACATTTGGATTCACATGACAAATCTTTTCAAGTCAATTGACTCTAAGGGTCATGGTGGTGACGGCGGCGGAGGTCAAAAAGACCCTTTGTTAAGTGTCCCTTTCACCCATCCAAGAGTTCCTACAGCTATTGTGATTGGTACGGGTTTTGGTGGCTTGGCAGCCGCTATCCGTTTGAGCGTCAAAGGCTATCGCGTTCAAGTGCTGGAGAAATTAGACGCTCCTGGTGGTCGTGCGTATGTGCATAAACAAGATGGCTTTACCTTTGATGCAGGTCCCACCATCATCACTTTGCCCCATTTGATTGAAGAGCTATTCACGCTATGTGGGCGCGATATGAAGAACCATGTGGATTTGCGCTTGATGTCACCCTTCTACCGTATTCGTTTTGATGACGGTACGCACTTCGATTACAGCAACAACGACGCGCAGATGCTGGAACAAATTGCCAAATTCAGTCCTGAAGATGTGCAGGGTTTTAAGAATTTGATGAAAGCCTCAGAAAAATGCTTCCAACTGGGTTTCGTTGAGCTAGGTATGGTGCCTTTTGAAACCATCGGTGATGTGATCAAAGCCATGCCGAACTTGGCACGGATGCAAGCATGGCGTTCTATCTATAGTTTGGTTGCTAAGCACATCAAGCATCCCAAGTTGCGCATTGTCATGAGTTTTCATCCGCTGCTCATTGGTGGCAATCCTTACTCTGTGACTTGCGTCTATTCCTTGATTCACTCATTAGAGAGACGCTGGGGCGTTCATTCGGCTATGGGTGGCACGGGTGCCATTGTGCGTGAGTTGGTCAAGCTTTTGGATGATCGTCGTGTACCCATTCGCTACAACGCCCCCGTCACCCAAATTCGTGTCGAGGACGGTCGCGCGCAAGGTGTTGAACTCGAGAGTGGAGAGTTCTTACCGGCTGATATTGTGGTGAGCAATGGAGATGCAGCATGGACCTATCGCCATCTTGTTGCACCACAACACCGCAAACATTGGACAGACAAACGAATTGCCAAGGGTAAATATTCTTCAGGCTTGTTTGTTTGGTATTTTGGAACCAATCGCCAGTACCAGGATGTACCGCACCACATGATGGTTTTAGGACCGCGATACAAAGGTTTGTTGCAAGATATTTTTAAAAACCACACCCTGTCCAAAGATTTCAGCCTGTATTTGTATCGTCCCACCGCTACCGACCCATCTTTGGCGCCTGAGGGGTGTGACAGTTGTTATGCTTTATCTGTCGTTCCCAACCTTAGCAGCGAGACGGATTGGGAAGCCGTTAAAGAGCAATACCGCGATGCCATTGCAACGGTATTGCAGGAAAGTGTTCTGCCCGATTTGAAGCAGCATGTGGTGTCATCCAAAGTGACTACACCGCAAGATTTTCAAGACCGTTTGTGGTCTTACAAAGGTGCAGGTTTTGGTTTAGAGCCAATTCTGGTTCAAAGTGCGTGGTTTAGGCCGCACAACAGAAGTCAAGATGTTGATGGACTCTTTATGGTGGGTGCCAGCAGCCAGCCTGGTGCAGGCGTCCCAAGTGTCTTGATGTCCGCAAAAATGTTAGAAAAGGTGGTGCCCGATGTCAAATCTTTCGTTTGGTCGAACTGAACTTCGAATGCATCAGTCCAACACTCTTCGCGAGTCCTTGTCTTATGACTTAGAGGCTTGCACAGAATTGATGCGTGGTGGCTCCAAATCTTTTTTTGCCGCCTCTAAACTTTTACCAGTTCGCGCGCGTGCACCAGCTATCGCTCTCTATGCTTTTTGTCGGCTGGCCGACGATGCTATTGACTTGGGAGAGGACCAAGACCAAGCCATGCGAGACCTCAAGTCCCGCCTGAGCGCCATCTATGCTGGACGACCAATTGCGAAAGATGCGGACCGCGCATTGACGGTGGTGGTCCATCGTTACGGCATTCCATGTGGGTTACTGGAGGCCTTGTTAGATGGGTTTCTGTGGGACTCGCAAGGTCGCCGCTATGACACTTTGGCGGACGTGGAAGCTTACGGCGCCCGCGTAGCAGGAACTGTTGGCGCCATGATGTCAATCATCATGGGCGCTTCATCTGACACAGCGATTGCGCGCGCATGTGAACTTGGTGTTGCCATGCAACTGACCAATATCGCCAGAGATATCGGCGAGGATGCGCGCAATGGCCGTCTCTACATTCCACGTGCATGGTTTCGCGAAATTGGCATGGATGCGGATGATTGGTTAGCAAATCCCGTGTTTGATGCGCGCATTGCAGGATTTACCCAGCGCTTGTTGTTGCGTGCCGATGCGCTGTATCGCCGAGGCGAATTTGGTTTGGCTGAATTGTCTTGGGACTGTCGCCCCGCCATCCAAGCTGCACGGCTGGTTTACGCTGAAATTGGAAGACAGTTGGAGCGTAGTGGTCTGAACTCAGTCGATAAACGAAGTGTGGTCTCGACTGCCCGCAAATTAGCACTGATAGCCAGAGCCGCCACGGTCGCGGTGAAGGTTCCGGCATTACCCTGCGTAGCATTAAGTCCTGTACCCGCTATCCAATTTTTAGTGGACATTGTCAGCAGTGAGCGTGATCCATTGGCTCCCCAGCAACCTTGGACTGTGCCAACCCGTAGTTTTGATGAACGCGTGGAATGGATGGTGGATTTATTTGGTCGCTTGGAACAACGCGAAAGAGTCAGCCGTTAAACACTTTACATGCTGAAAATTGTTGAAGTACTTGTGTTGGTTGTTGCCGGAATTCTCTTTGTCGGCTGGCAATTCCGCGATTTGCGTCGCGCTAAAGAGATCACTCGCAAACAGAGAGAAGCTGAGCAAGACCAGGCTATGAATGCCTCCACAGGATCTGGAGATTCCGATGTGGAAAAAGGTCCTCATGGACATTAATCTTAAATTAGTGCATTTGGTCTGTGCCTGTTTGTTTTTGGGCAACGTGATTGTGAGTGGTGTATGGGCTTTGCTGGCGGAGCGCACACGCAACCATGCCATTATTCAATTTAGCAACCGCATGGTGCTGATCACAGACCTAGCGTTTACTTTGCTCGGTTCATTGGGGGTGGTCTGGACAGGACATGGCATGGCTGAGAACTTTGGTGGAGGGGAAGGGCATCCATGGATTCAATGGTCCTATGGCTTACTTGCCTTTTCGGGTTTGATTTGGTTGTTTGTCTTGGTGCCTATACAACTCAAGCAACGTTCTTTGTTGCGCAACACTGATACGGTTTGTGAAGACTATTGGCGGCTCTCACGTATCTGGCAAATAGCAGGTGCATTTGCCACGGTGCTTCCGTTGCCCATTGTGTATTTCATGGTCACGAAGGGCCTGTGAGTTCTATTCATGCGGATAGGTTGCCGCTCAAGGGCCTGGTTGTATTGATCACTGGCGCTGCCTCTGGAATTGGTGCCGCGACTGCTTTAGAAGTTGTGCGCAGCGGGGGAATTCCAGTCTTGGTGGATTGCGATGAGGAGCCACTTGCGCTGATGGCGCAGCAATGCGGTGCAGACACCTTCTATTGTGTTGCTGACGTGACCCAGATGACAGCGATGGTTGATGTAGTCGCTAAAACCCTGTCTGTGCACCATCGTATGGATGTGGTGTTTGCGAATGCAGGGGTGGCGGCTTTTGGGCCCGTGGCTTATGTCGATCCACAAGCCTGGCAACGCTGTGTAGAGGTGAATATTTTTGGTGTTTTCAATACCGTGCGATCTGCGCTTCCAGCTTTGATACAGCAGCGAGGTTATGTTTTGATCAATGCGTCTGTGTCGTCCTTTGCACACCCGCCAGCCATGTCAGCCTATGCCGCAAGCAAGTCTGCAGTGGAAGCCATGGCCAATGTGCTGCGCCTAGAGCTCGCGTCCCATAGTGTTGGAGTAGGCGTACTGTATGCAAGTTGGGTGAGCACCCCTCTGGTTGCAGAGGGTGCTTTGCATCCTGGTTTTGTGCGGTTGCGCGCAACTATGCCTAGCCTTTTAAACAAAGAAACATCTGCGCAAGAAACAGCCCGTGTGGTTGTTCGCGCAATGTCAAAGCGCCAAAGTAGGGTGTGGTTGCCCGGTTGGGTGCGAATTTTGTTTGGCCTGAGGGCGTTGCTCCATTTGCCATTTGCTGAGCGCGAACTTCTCAAAGCAGCGCCTGAAATTGAGAAGTCTTATCTAGAGGGCTTGGCAACAGAGGGGGCCTTGGCATCGAGCTTTGGACCTAGGGAGCGAGAAAGAACATTGGCGCGCACTGAAAAAGAAAAATGAAGTCTGTGTCTTGTGCTTTTTAATTCTCTAAACGGCTTGTCGCCGTAAATTTTCCATAGCAGAGGCCATGCGTTGAGCTTGCACTTGAGGCATAGGCAGATAACTTCCCCCCATCGTCTGCGCCATGTTTTGCACTTGGGTGTCGGGCTGCAGTGAGGTGTCGATCCACAAACAACGATGGCCAGTCTGTCGCCATTGCGCTGCCCATTGCTGCGCATCCGCTTGTGCTTGCGCGCGTCCCCCCAATCCTTGCAGGTTGACGTTGGCACGGCCATCACTTAGAACCACCAAAATAGGTGTCACACCTTGTCGTTGTAGTTGTGTAGCTTGCTCGCAAGCCATTTTCAAAGCAAGTGCCAGGGGCGTGCCGCCGCCGCCAGGCAGGCCCATCATGGCGCGCTTTGCGCGAACCAATGAACGTGTCATAGGAAGCAGCAATTGGGCTTTCGCACCTTTGAAAGACACAATGCAAACGCTGTCTCTACGCGCGTAGGACTGTTGGAGCAAAAGCTCCACCGCGCCCTTCGCCTCCGCCAACCGTTGCAGTGCTGCTGAGCCAGAAGCATCGAGCGCCAAGATCAAACAGCTTGCGCTATGTTGCTGGTAACGGTGAACATGAAAGTCCTCAGACCGAATGGCAACGCGCCCCTGTTGCGTATTGCCTCTTAAGCGCTGTTTAGGCGCTGCGGCTCTTAAGGTCGACAAGATGTGCAAACGTGCATGCCCGCCTGGCCGCCCAGTTCTGGGTGGCAAAGGCCTTCCACGTTGCATGCCCGATCGAAATTGTCCAGATCTTCCAGAGGTGTTGCCAAGGTTGCGACCTGGTTTGGTCAGCAAACCCTCCAACACATCGGGTGGAAGACTGGCCAATGCAGCTGCAATCATCATTTCTTGAAGTTTTTCAGAAGAGGGTAGATCTGAAGGGGCTTTATCTTGCGTGTTTGTGTCTTCTTCAGATGTATCGGTTGAAGAAGTGTCTTCTTCGTCCTTCGCTGACTCTGACGGATTAGGCGTCTCAGTCGGCTCGAGAGAGTTGGAACTCTGCTCTTGCGCTTGGTCTGGCTCAGCTGAAGAATCTGAGCTGTTTTGAGGTTCTGTATCTGAAGCATTTTCAGCAGGTGGAGGAAGTTGGGTGGCGCGAGGCGCTAACACGCGCCGCGCAGCAAAGGCTAAGTCTTCGTCTGCTATGTGGTTACGTGCATGCAAAGCGGCGTGGCAGCATGCCACACGCAATGCCAAGGTCGGGACGCGCAAGGAGTCAATGCCTAAACCCTGAGCGGTACTGCAAACAGCCAATACTTGTTCGTCGGTCCATTGGATATGGGGCAATGTTTGTTTCATGCGTGCCAAGGCGTCGGGTGCAATTTGAATGCCCATTACGTCAAGAGCGCTGTCGTCTGAGTGGGTGTTCAGTGAGACGTCAAATACATCTGAAGGCGCGATGTCTTGCAGGTCAAACCACAAGCCTAAACGCTCCGCAAGGGCGGGGCTCATGGGTGGATCATCTGCCATGGATTCATCCAATGCCACCACCCCAAATAGCGTTCGAACCGAGGATTCTGTGTTGTTGATTTTTAAAGGCGGCAATGATTGTGTGTCCATGGCTTGAGTCATGGGTGCAATCAAGGCTGTTGGAAAGCGTTCTGCCATGCTGATGCAGACCAGACCAAGGTCTGCTTGTTGTAACAAACCCGTTTGCATCTGCAAAAGGCCAGTTTGCAGCGTACGCGACAAATCAATGCCACCCAATAAGCGTTCTACATCGATATTGCCGGGCAACTTGACGGTGTTCAGTCCCGTTTCAGAAAGGTGTCTTAACCAGAGTTCACGCACAGGCCCAAATGGAGTACGTATCCAAATGCCACCCCAGCCATGCGAGTCAATTTGCAGCAGTTGCAACGATGTCATGGCATCGTTCCACGTTTCAAGACCTTTCAAGTCATCTGCCATGCACAAGACTCAAGGGTTCAGAATATCTTGAAGGCATCTGTTGACGCGTTCACCTGAATCGGTATCGTCAAGCGGGTTGCGTCTCAGGCGATGGCGCAAGGCCAAAGGCGCGATGGTTTTGAGGTGTTCGGGCTTGACCTTTTTATTGCCTTGCATTGCCGCCAGCGCGCGCGTGGCCCGTAAAAGCGTTAATTCAGCGCGTAAGCCATCGGTGCCAAGTTGCTGGCATAACGTTGCGCAAAGCGTAAGCATGTCGTCGTCGACCACCACTGAGTCCAGCAGTTTGCGGGCTTTGACAATACGTTTTTGAAGTTTGTCACTCTCATTTTGCCATTGGGCTTTGTAGGCATCGGGGTCTTTGTCAAATGCGTCTCGTCGCTTGATCACTTCCACGCGCAGTGCCACATCTTGGGGTGTTTTCACTTGTACCGATAAGCCAAAACGGTCCAGAAGTTGGGGGCGAAGCTCTCCTTCTTCGGGGTTGCCGCTACCCACCAAAACGAACCGAGCAGGATGTCGAATGCTCAATCCCTCTCGTTCGACCAGATTTTCGCCAGAGGCCGCAACGTCAATTAACAGATCGACCAAATGGTCGTCCAACAAATTCACTTCGTCGATGTACAAAAAACCACGGTGTGCTTGGGCTAACAACCCAGGTGAAAATTCCTTGACGCCTTGCGACAAGGCTTTTTCTAAATCGAGCGCACCCACAATACGGTCTTCTGTGGCGCCTAATGGCAAGTCCACCACGCTGACTGGCCTGCGTTCTGTAGGTAACTTGATCGTTTGACCAGCATTCAATTTCTTGTGCGACTGACATACGGGACAAGCCTGTGCAGGTTTGGTGGGGTCACATTTATAAGGACATCCCTTCACGACTTGAATGGGAGGTAACAAGTCAGCCAAAGCTCTGACGGCGGTTGATTTGCCGGTGCCCCTATCTCCTAAGACCAAAACTCCGCCAACGGTGGGGTCAATGGCGACAACTTGAATGGCCAACGTCATTTCGTCTTGACCGACAATGGCTGCAAAAGGAAACGTGGTTGCCATAACTGATTTTTATTAGTTCGATGATTTCACAGATGCAATCATCCAAAAGAGCCGGCAAACTGTCAAGGTAAATTTACACTTCTAACTTTATAGCGCTGCCCTAAGGTATGAGCAGCGTAGATTTTAGTTAATAAATCCAATTAATGAGCTATTTAATATAGGGAAACCCTTAGTTTTCTAGGTGTTGTCACTAAAAATATGCTTAAAAGTGTCAATTTAACTTGACGTTTTTTTAAAACCCGCTAAATTAAAGCTTGGTCAACCCTTGATTCAAGCCAACATGGACACCTTATTAGAGCGGATTCAATCTCCTTCTCATTTGAGAGAGCTATCGCGTGAAAGTCTGCAAGGGCTTGCCAATGATCTGCGCGAGCGTTTGATCGAAACAGTGTCGCAAACGGGTGGGCACTTCAGTTCCAATTTGGGAACCGTTGAATTAACCATAGCACTTCATTACGTTTTTAATACGCCTGAAGACCGCCTTGTATGGGATGTCGGTCACCAAACGTATGCGCACAAAATTTTGACGGGAAGAAACTCGCGCATGGGCAGCATCCGGCAAAAAGGGGGATTGAGTGGTTTTCCGCGTCGAGAGGAAAGTATCTATGACGCATTTGGAACCGCGCATTCTTCGACCAGCATTTCTGCGGCTTTGGGAATGGCAAAGGCGGCTCAAATCACGGGCAGTCAGCGCAAGGCTGTTGCGATCATTGGTGATGGAGCTTTGACCGCGGGTATGGCCTATGAGGCTCTGAACAATGCCGGTACAAGCAATTGCGACTTGTTGGTGATCTTGAATGACAACGACATGTCTATCAGTCCACCAGTCGGTGCATTGAACCAATACTTGGCAGAGTTGATGTCTGGGCGTTTTTATGCGCAGGCTAAAAAATTAGGCGAGCAGATGCTACGCAACGCGCCGCCCTTGTTTGCTTTAGCTAGACACATCGAACAACAAACGCAGACACTGATCCACTCGAACACTATTTTTGAAAAGCTTGGTTTTACCTACGTGGGTCCTATAGATGGTCACGATATGAACGGATTAGTGGACGCACTTGAAAAACTTTCCAAGGCAAAAGGGCCTCAGTTTTTACACGTCGTCACACGTAAAGGAAAAGGCTACGAACGAGCCGAAATCGATCCTGTGACTTACCACGGGCCTGGAAAATTCAACCCCTCTATAGGCCTGGTCAGTGCCGCCAATACAAAAGTCACATTCACACAGGTCTTTGGTCAATGGCTCTGTGATGTTGCCGCTAAAGATCCGCGTTTGGTAGGTATTACGCCCGCTATGCGTGAGGGGTCTGGCATGGTCGAGTTCAGCCAGCGCTTCCCTAATCGTTACCACGACGTAGGAATTGCAGAGCAGCATGCCGTCACTTTTGCGGCGGGCTTGGCGTGTGAGGGCTTGAAGCCTGTGGTGGCTATTTACTCTACGTTTTTGCAACGCGCGTATGACCAACTGATTCACGATGTGGCGTTACAAAATTTACCCGTGGTCTTTGCATTGGATCGCGCAGGGTTGGTCGGAGCCGATGGGCCGACGCACGCTGGTATGTTTGACATTGCGTTTGTACGTTGTATTCCAAACATGAGCGTGGCATGCCCCGCTGATGAAAACGAGTGCCGTCAACTCCTCAGCACTGCCTACTTACAAGACCATGCGGTCACGGTGCGCTACCCCAGGGGCGTTGGTGTTGGCGTCCAAGTGCAAAAAGATTTAACGCCATTGCCGTTTGGTAAAGCGCAGGTCGTGCGTGAGGGCAAAGACTTAGCAATTTTGTGCTTTGGACCGTTGTTGTACGAAGCACTCAAAGTGGCGGACTCATTGAACGCTTCGGTAGTCAATATGCGTTGGGCTAAGCCCCTTGATATACAAACTTTACAAGAGGTCGCTCAATCTCACCATCGGCTGGTCACGCTGGAGG
>SYDB01000037.1 GCA_005786815.1 Burkholderiales bacterium | reverse complement strand
GATAAAGAGCTGGCGAATCATCGGCTCTTTGGCGCGCACCGTGGGTGACATCGGCATGTCTAAATTGACAGGCACGTCTCGCCAGCCCAGTAAAACCTGGCCTTCGGCCAAGACTGCACGCTCTAATTCTTGCTCGCAAGCCAGTCGCGAAGCATGCTCTTTAGGCAAAAACACCATGCCCACGCCGTACTCGCCAAACGCGGGCAAAGTCACGCCGACCTTGGCCATGTCTTCACGGAACAAGGCTTCTGGAATTTGAATCAAGATACCCGCGCCATCGCCCATCAAGGCGTCAGCGCCGACCGCACCGCGGTGGTCGAGGTTTTCCAAGATCTTGAGCGCCTGCCCCACGATCGCATGGCTTTTTTGGCCTTTGATGTGTGCCACAAAACCAACACCACAGGCGTCGTGCTCGTTTGAAGGGTCGTACAAACCCTGATGTTGTAAATAAGCTTTATCGGCAGCCGTAGTCATGGCGCACTCCTGAAATTCCTAGGGAAAAGGAGCATACCCCAAAGCACCATCCGCGCCAAAAGAATTAATTGGGGTCAGATCCCAATTAATTTCATTTTTCTTTGGTTATAAATTTATTGGGGACAGATCAAATAAGCTCATAAAGGCTTGAGAAATGGCCTTCCGGCCTTGCCTTTGCTGAGTCGTCTAGGGGTTTGGGCCTTTAAACCCGCGATAAATTTGGGGTCGCCCAATGCCCAACCGCTGAGCGTGGCGTCTGTCAATGCACGCTGCTGGTCCGCCTGGATGCCCGCATGCACCATTTCGGCGTATGCAGCTTCACGGGCAAAAGGGGTGTTACCCAAGCCCCAATACAAGGCGTGAGGTGTGATGAGGCGGTCATTACGCCGTCCTGCATAGTGGCCGTAACTAGACCAAACATAGTCTTCGGGCTGAGCCACCATATGGGCACGCACTGGATTGAGATCGATATAAGCCATGCACGCGAGTAAATAGCGTTCTGTTTGAATCAAGGTAGAGCGGTATCGCCCCTCCCACAAGGTGCCGGTGCGGCCATGCACCTTGTTAAATATCTGCACATAGCTACGCCCAACGGCCTGCATCATTTTGGGAAGGCCTTGGTCTTGTTGAGGCGTGAGCAAAAGGTGCAGGTGGTTGGTCATCAGCACGTAGGCATGAATATCCACCCCCTGCTCTCTGCTATGTTGCTCGAGTAAATCGAGCATGCGCTGGTAGTCCGCGGTATTTCTAAAAATATCCTGCCGGTCGTTTCCGCGCAAGATCACATGGTGCGGATAGCCCGTAATAGTCAGTCTTGGAAGGCGTGCCATCCAAAGATGGTAATACGATTAATTGGGTTCTGACCCCAATTAAATGCGGCTAAAACGAATTTTGAGTAGCGCTTGTAGGCCGAATTCGGTGAGCAGGGCTTTGAGGCGGTCGGCGGCGCTTTGTTTTTGCTGGCCGGTGTATTTGGCGATGATGAGTTCGTTTTTCATGCTGTGCTCCCAACCCACCAATTCGGTGACTGTCACTTGGTAGCCCAAGGCTTCAAGGTACAAGCACCGCAAGACGTTGGTGAGTTGGCTTCCCATCTCGCGTGTGTGTAAGGGGTGACGCCAAAGCTCTGCCAAAGGGGTACGCTTTAAATCGAACACTTTGTTCTGACGCAAGCTAGCGGCTAACTCAGCTTGGCAACACGGCACCAAGACCATATAGCGCGCGTTTTTTTTCAAACCAAAATCAATCGCGTCATCGGTGGCGGTGTCGCATGCATGCAAGGCTGTGACTACATCGAATTGCTCCGGCAAGGATTGGCTGTTCGCAGATTCCGCCACGCTGGTGTTGAGAAAATGCATGCGCTCGAAACCCAAGCGTTGCGCCAACGCTTGCGATGCCGCTACCAACTCGCCACGCGTCTCTATGCCGTAAATCTCACCCTTGCCCAAAGGCTTGAAAAACAAGTCATACAAAATAAACCCCAAATAAGACTTGCCAGCCCCGTGGTCTGCCAAAGTAGGGCCCAAATCCGAAGAAGGCAACTCCTGCAATAACTTTTCAATGAATTGGTAGAGGTGATAGACCTGCTTCAATTTACGTCGCGAGTCTTGGTTGATCTTTCCATCTCGCGTGAGGATGTGTAACTCTTTGAGCAATTCAATCGATTGCCCTGGACGCAAATCTAAATCGAGTGGTTTAGGTGTATTTGCAACACCAGATTTATTTTTAGCCATATGTATTTTTTGCGATAGTCGAATTGTGCGCTCAAGTACAACCCTTCAGACGCGCAACGACACTTAGATCAGCCCAGCCCTTGGCGCCCAGTCTTTCCAGCGATGCAATATTGCGCTCAAAAATCAAAGCGGCATCGGGATACACCGCAACCGCCTCATCCAAACTAGATTCGCGTAGCAAATGCAAAGTGGGGTAAGGCGAGCGATTCGTAAAGTGTCCCATCGCATGTGGTGGCTCACCCGCGAATTGGTAATCAGGATGAAAGTCTGCCACTTGCAGTTCGCCCACCAAACCTAGCGAGTCAAGCAGCGTATCGCATTCACCCAGGAAATCATTGAAGTCTAAAAAGTCAGGCAAGGCATAGGGTGCTATGAGTAAAGTAGTTTCAACCAGAGACGCATCCGAAGACGCTAAAAACTGCAATTCTTCTGCCAACATCTGCAAAATATCTTGCGAGGCAGAAGACAAACACACGCGATAACGCACCTTATCTTTCACCACCACTGCTTTGGCAAATGGACATAGGTTCAATCCAATGACCGCTTCCATCAACCACTTTTGCGTGTCTTCGATGGCAATGCGTTCTGAGTCAAACGAACTCAAGGGAGCGATCGTCATTCGACCACCAAACGCGCATGCTCACGCGTAGCAAATCTGTCTGTCATACCGGATACGTAATCGGCTACAGCACGTGGCAAGTTATGGCGTTGCGCAAACGCACGTGGCATTTCTTGAGGACGTGACACATAGGCTTCAAACAATTCATGCACAACCTGACGCGCCCAATCTGTGGTCTGCATCACTTGTGGATGGCGATATAGGTTTCTCAGTAAAAAAGTTTTGAGCGTTTGTGATGCGCCTTCCATCTCTGCACTAAATTGCAATAAAGGCGGGCAAGCACGGGCTTCTTCTGCATTTTGGGGAGCATGCAGTTGCAATGCAATTTGGGTCGCACGGATCACATCAAACACTTGTTCGCTCAACATGCGGCGAATGGTTTTATACAACAACCTTCGGCCATGCACAACTTCATCCGCAGAAGCCAAATGCGGAAATGCCTCTAAGGTTTGTTGCTGATGTCTTGCAAACAAGGGTACGTCTTGCAATTGCTCCAAACTCAACAAACCAGAACGCACACCGTCATCGATATCGTGGGCGTTATATGCGATGGAATCCGCCAAATTGCATAACTGCGCCTCTAAACTGGGTTGCGTACTTAGCAAAAATCTGCTGGCAACTCCATTGGGTTCTGCTGCTTCAATCAACTCTGCATTACGGCGCGCACAGTGTTTCAAAATACCTTCACGCGTCTCAAAACTCAGATTCAATCCATTGAAAGCGGGGTAGCGCTCTTCGAGTTCATCGACTACCCGCAAACTTTGTAGGTTGTGCTCAAAACCACCATGTTCAGCCATACATGCATTCAGTGCATCTTGCCCCGCATGGCCAAAAGGTGTGTGCCCTACATCGTGGGCCAGTGCAATCGCTTCGACCAAGTCTTCATTCAAACCTAAAGCGCGTGCAATCGACCGCCCCAGTTGCGCCACTTCTAATGAATGCGTCATGCGTGTACGAAACAAATCGCCTTCGTGGTTCAGGAAAACTTGCGTTTTATAGACCAAGCGACGAAACGCAGTGGAATGCACGATACGGTCACGGTCGCGTTGGTGGGGGTTGCGCAATCCGTGCGAGAGCGGATTGGCGTCTGATTCCGCATGGCGTCTGCCACGCGTGGACTCAGGATGGCAGGCGTAATTAGCCAGCACAACAATGGTTGATGACGTCTGCCACCAAAGTGTCGGGTGCGCCACGCACCACGGCGCGGCCAGGCGGGTCAATCAAAACGAAACGAATTTCACCCGCTTGGGCTTTTTTGTCCACACGCATGTGGTGCAAATAATTGTCAGCACCTAATTGCGGACCCACGACAGGCAAACCCGCACGATCTAACAAATGGGTAAGTCGCTTCACAAAATCCAAATCCACCAAACCCAAACGCTGGGACAAGTGTGCAGCCATCACCATGCCACATCCAACGGCCTCACCATGCAGCCATTCACCAAAACCTAAGCCCGCTTCAATCGCATGTCCAAATGTGTGGCCGAAATTCAAAGCGGCACGCATGCCGACATCACGCTCATCCTGCGACACCACATACGCTTTGATTTCACAACTGCGCTGCACGGCATAGCCCAAGGCTTTTGGATCGCGCGCCATCAACGCATCTAGGTTGTTTTCCAACCAATCTAAAAACTGCATGTCTGCAATCGGGCCGTATTTGATGACCTCCGCCAAACCCGCACTCAGCTCACGCGGTGGCAGTGTTTGCAAAGTATCTAAGTCACACACGACGCGTTGCGGTTGGTAAAACGCACCGATCATGTTTTTACCGAATGGATG
>SYDB01000036.1 GCA_005786815.1 Burkholderiales bacterium | reverse complement strand
GACACGCCCAATGGTTTGATGGTGCCCGTCATCAGGGACTGCGATAAAAAAGGCGTTTTGCAAATCAGCCAAGAAATGTCTGAACTCGCCAAAAAAGCCCGTGATGGGAAATTGGGTCCCGCTGAAATGACGGGCGCGACTTTCACCATTTCTAGCCTTGGCGGAATCGGCGGTAAATATTTCACGCCGATCATCAATGCCCCTGAAGTGGCGATTCTCGGCGTCTGCAAGAGCACGATGGAACCGGTCTGGGACGGTAAAGCCTTCCAGCCACGTTTGATGTTGCCTTTGAGTCTGACTTGGGACCACCGCGTCATCGACGGTGCAGCCGCCGCACGCTTTAACGCCTTCCTTGGACAAATCTTGAGCGACTTCCGTCGCGTCTTGCTCTAAGGCTTAGAGCAAACCACATTAATCGCCCCAAAGTCAGCCTAGATCGGCTTGCATCGTCAAAATAGATTGAGAAACATATGGCAATGATTGAAATAAAAGTACCCGATATCGGTGATTTCGGCGAAGTGGCTGTCATCGAGTTAATGGTCAAACCGGGCGACACCATCAAGTCTGAGCAATCGCTGATCACCGTGGAGTCCGATAAGGCTTCGATGGAAATTCCTTCGTCACACGCTGGCGTGGTGAAAGAGTTGCGAGTCAAGTTGGGTGACAAAGTAAAAGAGGGTTCAGTTGTTTTGGTTTTGGAGGGCGAGGAGAGCGATACAGCTGGTGCCGGATCTGGCGCATCTTCGGTTGCTGCTGCTTCTGCAACAACTGCTAGCCAAGCAAATGCTGCTGCAAATTCAAGTGCTGTAACCGCAAATGGTGTAAGCGCAAGTGTTGGAAGTGGAAATGGAAGTCCAGCTACTTCTAGTGCCGCCTCACAAATTACACCAACAACACCCGCACCAACGGCTGCCTCGTTTGGTGGTTCTGCCGACATCGACTGCGATGTCCTAGTTTTGGGCGGTGGCCCCGGCGGTTACTCCGCCGCTTTCAGAGCCGCAGACCTTGGCTTGAGCGTCGTTATCGTCGAGCGTTACGCCACTTTAGGCGGCGTCTGTTTGAACGTAGGCTGCATTCCATCCAAAGCACTTTTGCACGTAGCCTCGGTGATGGACGAAGTCAGCCACATGGCAGATTTAGGCGTGGATTTTGGTAAGCCCAAGCTCAATATCGACAAACTGCGTGGCCACAAAGAAAAAGTGATCGGTAAATTGACGGGTGGCTTGGCCGCTATGGCCAAGATGCGCAAAGTCACTACTGTGCGTGGCTATGGGGCATTTGTCGGAGCCAACCACTTGGAGGTCGAAGAAACCAACGGCACTGGCCAAGACAAAACAGGAACTAAAAAAGTAGTGGCATTCAAAAAAGCCATCATTGCTGCAGGCTCACAAGCGGTGCGTCTGCCTTTCATGCCCGAAGACCCACGTGTGGTCGACAGCACGGGTGCCTTAGAACTCAAAGAAGTGCCCAAGCGCATGTTGATCTTGGGTGGCGGCATCATCGGTTTAGAAATGGGCACTGTTTACAGCACCCTAGGCGCGCGCCTAGATGTAGTGGAAATGATGGACGGTTTGATGCAAGGCGCTGACCGCGATTTGGTAAAAGTGTGGCAAACAATGAACGCCCACCGCTTTGACAACATCATGCTGAAAACCAAAACCGTTGGTGCGAAAGCTACGGCCAAAGGCATTGAAGTGATGTTCGCGGCCGCAGAAGAGGGTGGCACTGCTCCAGCACCACAGGTCTACGACTTGGTCTTGCAAGCCGTAGGTCGCACACCCAACGGCAAAAAAATCGCCGCAGAAAAAGCCGGTGTCTCTGTCACAGACCGTGGCTTTATCAACGTGGATATCCAAATGCGCACCAACGTACCGCATATTTTTGCGATCGGTGATATCGTGGGACAACCCATGTTGGCGCACAAAGCCGTGCACGAAGCGCACGTTGCGGCTGAAGTAATCGCTGGCGAATTGCAAGGTAACAAAGAATTGGCGGCAGCTGCTTTCAATGCCCGCGTCATTCCAAGCGTCGCTTACACCGACCCCGAAGTGGCATGGGTAGGTTTGACTGAAGACCAAGCCAAAGCGCAAGGTATTAAAGTGAAGAAGGGCTTGTTCCCATGGACAGCCTCTGGCCGCGCGATTGCCAATGGCCGTGACGAAGGCGTGACCAAATTGCTATTTGACGATTCACCTGAAGCCCAAGGCCACGGAAAGATTTTGGGTGGCGGCATGGTCGGCACACATGCTGGTGACATGATTGGCGAAGTCGCGCTTGCTATTGAGATGGGTGCAGACGCCATAGATATTGGGAAAACTATTCACCCACACCCCACCCTTGGTGAGAGCATTGGTATGGCGGCTGAAGTCGCGCATGGCAGTTGCACCGATTTGCCTCCCAGCAAAAAATAACCAACACGCGCTACGCCGGTGATCATCCTCGCCCCCATGGAAGGACTGCTCGACTGCGTCCTGCGGGACGTGTTGACGCGCATCGGTGGTGTTGACCGATGCGTCTCAGAATTCATTCGCGTCACTAACACCCTATTGCCCGAACGTGCATTTATACGTGTAGTCCCCGAGCTTCTAAACGGTGGTCGAACGCCCTCAGGCGTTCCAGTGCGCCCTCAATTATTGGGGTCTGACCCCAATTGTTTGGCGGATAACGCGGCTCGGGTGGCGGGTATGGGCTGCGATGGTGTGGATTTGAATTTTGGTTGTCCTGCCAAGCAGGTGAATCGGCATGGCGGCGGTGCTACGTTGTTGCAAGACCCTGAGGTGTTGTATCGGATTACGCTTGCTGTGCGTGCTGCAGTTCCATTGCACCAAATCGTCAGCGCCAAAAT
The DNA here is from genome assembly GCA_005786815.1 of Burkholderiales bacterium. GTDB lineage: Bacteria > Pseudomonadota > Gammaproteobacteria > Burkholderiales > Burkholderiaceae_C > Limnohabitans. The sequence goes on along the minus strand of SYDB01000036.1, from coordinate 3,181 downwards.
GCGATTGGGTTTTGACCACGACCAGCAGGCTGAAGAGTGTGCTTTGGCCTTAGAGGCAGGTGGTGTCAGCGAAATCGTGATCCATGCGCGTACCAAAGCAGATGGCTATCGTCCGCCTGCTTACTGGCCTCGTATTTCAGATATCCGTGCGTGCGTCAAAGTACCGCTTATTGCCAATGGCGAAATTTGGAATGTGCAAGATGCTGTGCGTGCGCGACAAGATTCTGGTTGCCATGATTTGATGATTGGCCGAGGGTTGGTGACGAATCCTGGTTTGGGGTTGGCACTGAAAGACTTTGATGAAAGCGCGAACCCAAGTGCTACCACTTCAAGCTTGACACCATTGACTTGGCAAGAAATGATTCCTCACCTGACATATTTCTGGGAGCTAGTGCAAAAGCGAATTTCGCATAGACATCAGTGTGGACGTTTAAAGCAGTGGTTGAATTTTTTACGTAAGCACTTTGCAGAGGCTGAAGTGGCTTTCTTAAATGTGCGCACGTTCAATGACCCGCAACTAATCTCAGCTTGGCTGAAAACGGTAAAGCCCCAAGATCAAGCGCATTCACTATTGGTTGAGACCGACTATAAATCGGGCTTCATTTTCCAAAGTGAACAGGAGCCCTTGGTTGAAATCTAAACAACTCCAGCCTTGGCAAGTCATCCTCAGCGGCATGTGTGGCTTGGTGCTGACCATCGGACTTGCCCGATTTGCCTACTCACCGTTGCTTCCAAGTTTGCAAGCGCAAACAGGGCTCAATGACGCCAATGCGGGTGTCTTAGCCGCGATCAACTATGCAGGCTATATGACCGGCGCTGTTGCAGTGGCTTGGATTGACGATGTGCGCTGGCGACATTGGCTCTACAGCGTAGGTCTATGGATGGCCTTGCTCACCACTGCGTTGATGGCGGTTGCGCCATCATTTGGAATTTGGGCCGTGTCACGCTATGTAGGTGGCTTGTGTGGGGCGGCAGGAATGTTGATGGGATCAGGTCTGGTGTTAGGTTGGTTGATGCGCAATGGCCAGCGTCCTGAGTTGGGCTTACATTTTGTTGGTATTGGCTTAGGCATTGTGGTTACGGCTTTAGGTGCTTGGGGGCTGACCATGTTTTGGCCCAGTTGGGACACGCAATGGATTGCATTTGCTTGCATTGGCTTGATTTTTTTATGGCCTGCTTGGTCTTGGCGTCCGCCAGTGCCTGAGTCGGTCAATGCATCTTCTTTGGAAGCCAGCGCGTCACCAAAAATTCCCGCAAGGTGGTTGTGGACCATGCTGGCCAGTTATTTCGCTGCAGGTTGGGGGTTTGTGATTAGCGCTACTTTCACCGTTGCAATTGTGGAGCGCGAGCCCCTATTGGCTGGGCAAGGCCATCTAGCGTGGGCGATGGTTGGCTTAGCTGCCATGCCTGCGGTATTTCTTTGGGATCGCGTCGCGCGTTTGGTGGGCGATAAGCAGGCACTACTAATCGCCTTTGGTTTGCAAACATTGTCTGTGTTGATGCCTGCTGCATCGGGTTCTATGTTGGCTGCCATAGCGGGCGCTATTGGCTACGGCGCAACATTTATTGGGATTGTGAGTTTGACGCTTGCCATGGTCGGCCGGCTATCACCAAATAATCCAGGTAAGGCTATGGCGCGATTTACTTTGGGATATGGCGCTGCGCAAATGATTGCTCCAGTGGTCGCTGGCTATATGGCGCAATCATCAGGATCATTTCATGGAGCGCTATGGGTGACTGCAGCTGTCATGGCACTAGGAATGACCGTGTTGGCCACGTTGCCAAAAATAGAACAAGCGAATTAGAAAAAGCTAATTAATTTTTAGGACCATCAGAGTTGGAACTGTTGTCCACTCTGCGCGCACCCGTAAAACGGCTTAACCAATAGGACTGGCGCATATCTTCGACCTTGACCTGTTTACCAGGGCGTGGTGAATGGATAAATTTGTTGTCACCCACGTAAATGCCCACATGGCTGAAGGTTTGTCGCATGGTGTTGAAGAACACCAAGTCACCGGGCTGCAAATCTTTTTTGTCTATTTTTTCAGTGGCGTCAGCTTGTTCACGCGCGCTACGTGGCAATACCTTGCCCAACGTTTGCTCGTACATGGATCGGACAAAACCGCTGCAATCAAAGCCGTTGTCGTCGGAGCCACCGCGACGGTAAGGAACGCCTAAAAAACCCATGGCGTTGAGCACTAAATCGGAGGCTTTGTTACCAACGTTTTGGCTGACTTTGGAAATCTTGTTGATGAAGCCGTTATCGGACAGGTAGATTTCTAAATCGTCAGTAGACGAACTGTTAGGTGCTGCATGCGCACTAACAATACAGCAGACGATGAGGAGATGGCGAAACTTCATAAGCGCATAATTGTAGTGCGTTTTGCTTATGTTAATTGATGGCTTTATGGCTCTAAGTACTTGATTTCATTCGGGTTAACGCGAATTTGTTGCGTGAAGCTGGGATGCACGATACTCATGTTTACTTTGAGTAAGCACCTGTTTCATTTCACTTTCGCCCATGTATGTTGATTGATGACCAAGAATCCCAGCTCGTTTTAGTGGATTACCAAGAGCGCTTAATGCCAGCCATTTTTGAGGCAGAGTCTGTATTACTAAATGCCAAGCGGTTGGCACAAGCAGCCCAGTGGATGGAAGTTCCTGTATGGGGAACTGAGCAAAACCCAGAGAAACTTGGACCCTTGCCTGGTGATGTACGGCAATTTTGTCGCTCGGTTTTACCCAAAATGAGTTTCAGTGCCTGTGCGGATGGTTTGATCGAAATGCTCAAACCGCAGACCCGCAGCATGCAAGCAGGCAACGCCCGAAGTTTGCCAAAGCATCTGCAAAAAAGGCCAGAGCCTGAATCAGCCCGCCAAACTATTATTTTGGGCGGAGTGGAGACGCACATCTGCCTATTACAAACTGCGCTAGATCTACTCGAACAAGAATTTGAAATTTATATAGTGACCGACGCCTGTAGTTCGCGCACCGAACGCAACCGCGATGCAGCTTTCGATCGATTGGCCGGTATGGGCGCAGAACTAGTGACCACTGAAATGGTGCTGTTCGAGTGGCTGCGCAGCGCTGAATCGGATGCGTTTCGGGAAATACAAGCGCTTATTAAATAGGCAAACTTTGCACTGAGTCAGTTTCTTGCAAGTCCTTCCTGCGCATAATT
>SYDB01000035.1 GCA_005786815.1 Burkholderiales bacterium | reverse complement strand
GTAAACCATTAGATGTTTTTACTTCAGTGCGCCATGCCATTCCCATGCTTAGCATTCGTACAGAAACAGACACCACAGCTAGTGGAGCAGAGCATTTTGACGAACGTATTCGCAAAGAACTGGGCTTAGATACATCCGATGACTTGGTAGAGTATGTCGCCGAGTTAAAGTTTGACGGTTTGGCCATGAGCTTGCGTTACAAAAACCATGTTTTGGTGCAAGCTGCCACAAGAGGCGATGGGGAGTGGGGTGAAGACGTGACCCAAAACATCCGAACCATCGGACAAATTCCACTCAGACTTCCAGCAGATGCGCCAAAACTTCTAGAAGTACGTGGTGAGGTCTATATGGCGCGCGCTGATTTTGAAGCGCTTAATGATCGCCAACGCACTCGTATTGCTTCAGGCGAAAAAAATGAAAAAACTTTTGTCAATCCGCGCAATGCAGCAGCCGGTGCGGTGCGGCAACTTGACTCGACGATTGCAGCGCAACGCCCTTTGAGTTTCTTTGCCTATGGATTAGGCGACATCACACCGCAAAGCGAGGGTGGCATTGCTTTTTCTAGCCATTTCGATTGCTTGCTTCAACTCAAAAAGTGGGGCTTTCCTGTCGCTAAACAAACGCAATGTGTAAAAGGTGCCGCTGGCTTGGTGCAATTTCACCAAGCAATTGCTCAAGAAAGGGATTCCCTGCCATTTGATATCGATGGCGTGGTCTACAAAGTCAATAGCCTAGAAGCGCAACAACGCCTTGGATTTGTCACCCGTGAACCCCGCTGGGCAGTGGCGCATAAATACCCTGCACAAGAAGAACTCACCACCGTCCAAGCCATTGAAGTGCAGGTGGGTCGCACGGGCAAACTCACCCCTGTTGCCAAATTGGTGCCCGTCTTTGTAGGCGGCGTGACGGTGACCAATGCCACCCTTCACAATGAAGATGAAGCACGTCGTAAGGACGTACGCGTTGGCGATACCATCATTGTGCGAAGAGCAGGGGATGTGATTCCTGAAGTGGTATCTGTTGTTTTAGAAAAAAGAATGCAAGATGCGCAGCTATTTACTATGCCAAGCCATTGCCCCGTCTGTAGCAGCCTTGCGGTTCGCGAAGAAGGCGAAGCGGACTACCGATGCACTGGCGGCCTTTTTTGCACAGCACAACGCAAACAAGCGATCTTGCATTTCGCGCACAGACGCGCCGTAGAAATTGAAGATTTAGGCGACAAACTTGTAGAACAACTGGTAGATGCTGGCATCGTCAACACCTTGCCTGATTTGTACAAACTGGGGCTAACCGCATTGAGCCAACTAGACCGTATGGCTGAAAAATCTGCGGCCAATGTATTGGCTGGTATCGAAAAATCCAAGAGCACCACTTTGCCGAAGTTTTTATTTGGACTGGGAATTCGCCATGTGGGTGAAGCCACTGCCAAAGAACTATCACGCCATTTCGGAACCTTAGATGCCATCATGGATGCCACCTTAGACCAACTCTTGCAAGTCAGCGATGTGGGGCCTACTGTTGCGCAAAGTATCCGAACCTTTTTTGACCAGGCACACAACCGAGAGGTAGTTGAACAACTTAAGGCCTGTGGCGTCTATTGGAAGGAGGGTGTTGCAAGTGCAGGGGCAAGCCTGCCGCTGACAGGGCAGACCTTTGTTCTCACAGGCACATTGCAAACCATGGGCCGTGATGAAGCGCAAGCCAAGCTAGAAATGCTAGGCGCCAAGGTCTCTGGCAGTGTCAGCAAAAAAACCCACGCTGTTGTCGCAGGGGCTGAAGCAGGTAGCAAACTAGAAAAAGCGCAGTCTCTAGGTGTTACCGTTCTGGATGAATCAGCATTCCAAGAGTTGCTTGCATCACACGCAAGCTATTTGAATTAAGGCTGAAGTACCTCGAGTAACTCGGTTTCAATTTCGAGTTGCTTTTTATTTTGTTGCAAAGCGGCGCCATATACTAGGAACGTATCTTCCACACGCTCTCCCAAGGTGCTAATTTTTGCTAAAAACAAATTGACTTTATGGTGTGCCAACACACTGGCAACGTTGTAGAGCAATCCGACACGGTCACTCGCAGAAATACTCAGCAACCATTTTTGTCCGCGTTCATCCGGTTGCAATGACACACGCGGCGTGATGGGGAAGCTTTTCACGCGACGTGACATACGCCCTTTGCTTGGTGTTGGCAAAGGTTTTGACAACACGATGGTTTGGGTCAAGCCTGTTTCCACCAAGTTGATCAAGTCGCGGTAATGCTCTTTGGTGAAATGTGTCACCACTTGGAAAGTATCTAAGGCATAGCCATTTGTTGCAGTGTGAACTTTGGCATCCAAAATATTAAAACCGGTCTGGTCAAAGTAACCACAAATACGGGCAAATAAATCAGCTTGGTCAGGCGAATACACCATGACTTGCAAGCCTTCACCTACTGGTGACAATCTTGCGCGTACAGTTACCTCCATCGATTCACCCTTAGATTTAGCGAGGGTAAATGGACGCGACAGTTGGCGTGTGTGCCAGGCGATGTCAGCAGCATCGTGACGCATGAAATAACCTACATCGAATGTGTCCCATAAATTTTTATGCGCCTCAAAAGGCAGAGTATGGAGGGCCAAAATAGACAAGGCCTCCCGTTTACGCGACTCCACCTCAGAATTCGCGTCGGGCGCGCGCCCGCCTAGGGTGCGCACGGTATAGCGGAACAAATCTTCAAGGAGTTTGCCTTTCCAAGCATTCCATACTTTGGGACTGGTTCCTCGAATGTCTGCGACCGTCAACAAATAAAGTGCTGTGAGATTACGTTCATTGCCAACACGCTTTGCAAAATCCAAGATAACTTGACCGTCACTGAGATCTTGCTTTTGCGCGATGTTACTCATCGTCAAATGCTCTGCTACTAAAAACTCAATGAGTTTGGCGTCGTCTTTCGCAATGGAATGGTCTTTGCAAAATTTGCGGACTTCAGCGCGTCCTAGTTGTGAATGGTCACCGCCACGGCCTTTGGCAATATCGTGAAAGAGGGCGGCAGCAAACAAGATCCAAGGTTTATCCCACCCCGCAGCAAGTTGTGAACAAAACGGAAACTCATGCGCATGTTCTGCCATAAAAAAAAGACGAACAGTGCGCAGCACAATAAATATATGCTGGTCGACTGTGTAGACATGATATAAATCATGTTGCATTTGCCACACGATGAGCCTAAACACCCATAGATAGCGTCCATGTACCG
>SYDB01000034.1 GCA_005786815.1 Burkholderiales bacterium | reverse complement strand
CAATGGAATTTCAATATCTGTGTAGGCCAGCGCTTGGTAGGCGGCAGGAACAAACAGTTCGCGCGCAATATGTTGTAGCGTGTGTAAAACAACAGGGTCTAAAACCTGCCAAGGACGAATTTGTTGTTCGACCATATTGAAGCGTGCTTGTTCTAAAGCGTTCATCGCGTGACTCCGGGGACTAGGTAGGTTGAATACATAAAATTTTAACGGGGGCTTACTTACGGGTTAGGTAAGCTTGGGGGCATGCCATTTGCGGCGAATCCAATTGGCAAAATCATCAAGGTAGCAATACACCACGGGGACGACTACCAAGGTCAACAAGGAAGAAGTGATCACCCCTCCAATCACAGCCTGACCCATAGGTGCCCGTTGCTCAGACCCCTCCGTCATAGCAAACGCCAAAGGGATCATGCCAAAAATCATGGCCAAGGTGGTCATCAAAATGGGGCGCAAACGCACCTGTGCTGCTAGTAAAAGCGCCTCTTCACGGGGCAGGCCTTTTTGAACACTGCCGTCCGCTTGTACTTTGTCTTCGCGCGAACGAATGGCAAAGTCAACCAACAAAATCGCATTTTTAGTGACCAAGCCCATCAGCATCACTATGCCAATGACTGAGAACATAGACACGGCAGACCCAAACATCAGCAAGGCCAAGACCACACCGATCAATGTCAAGGGCAAGGCCGTCATCAGGGCCAACGGTTGTAAAAAGCTTTTGAATTGGCTTGCCAAAATCATATAAATGAACACAATGGCCAGTACCAAAGCAGACAGGGCGTAGTCAAACGACTCTTTCATGCTTTTTGTGGAGCCACTGAATTGGTAACGGTAACCAGGTGGTAACACCATCTCTCCCATAATTTTTTTGATATCGCCAGACACTTCGCCCGCAGAGCGGTTGAACACATTGGCGTTGATGGCGACTTCACGCATCAAATTACGGCGGTTAATCTGGTTGGGTCCAGTGCCTTCGACAACATGGGCAAACTGGTTCAAACGCGCCACGCGGGGTGTTCCGTCTGGCGCCGTTCCTACGACAAATGGCAGGCGTTCAATGTCTTGAATGTTGTCGCGTGCACCAGGGGCCAAACGTACATTGACGTTGTAGGTTTGGTCATCAGGGGCTAGCCAATTGGTGACGGTTTTGCCTTCCACCAAAATGCGTAATTGGTTACCAATATTGCCAAGCGTGAGTCCAAGATCGCTCGCGGCTTCACGTTGAAGGGCTACTTGCACCGTGGGCTTGTTGGGTTTCACGCTGGAGTCAAGATCGACCAAACCTGGAATAGGTCGCACTTTGACCATGACTTGTTGGGCAAGGCGCTCTAGTTCGCGTAAATCGGGTCCCAACAAAGAGAATTCAATTTGCTTGTTGCCACCAACCGTATCCAACAAACCTGCATGGGTCACGGTGATGCCAGACACGCGTTGCAATCGATTACGCAAAAGAGACGTCATTTCATCCATGCTGCGTTGGCGTAATTTGCGATCAACCAAACGGATATAAACGCTGGCATAAATTTTTCCGTTCGCGTTGCCAGTATTGATAGTGGCTAAGGTGTAACGCACTTCAGGAAACTCTCGAATGATTTGCTCAACCTGCTGCGCTTTGGCCTCGGTGGCTTCTAGCGACGATCCTACGGGCGTATAAAAATTCACCGAGGTTTCCGAGAAATCTGCTTTGGGCACAAACTCTGTTCCCAGCAATGGAACCATGAAAACGCTGGTGATAAATATGCTTGCGGCCAAACCAAGCGTAGCGCGTTTATGTTTGAGAGACCAGCGTAGGGTGGTTTGGTAAAGCACTTCTAAGCGCTGCGTGCTTTTGTTAAACCATGCGGTGATGGGAGAGATCGTGCGGTCATACCAATTGGGTTTTCTAATCTGACCCGCAGGTGTTTTTCCCTGCACTTCAATAGAAGGGTCATGCCATATGGACGAAAGCATAGGGTCCAAGGTGAAGCTCACAAACATCGAAATCAACACCGCAGCCACGATCGTCAAACCAAACTCGTGGAAGAACTTGCCAATGACGCCGCCCATAAAGCCAATGGGTAAAAACACAGCAACGATAGAGAAGGTGGTAGCTAACACCGCTAGACCAATTTCTTGCGTGCCTTCCATCGCTGCGTCATAAGGGGCTTTGCCCATTTGCACATGGCGCACGATGTTCTCTCGCACCACGATGGCGTCATCAATCAGCAAGCCAACGCAAAGCGACAACGCCATCAAGGTCACCATATTGATGGTGAAACCAAACATATACATAAACAAAAATGTGCCAATGATGGCGATGGGCAAGGTTAACCCGGTGATGACGGTCGAGCGCCATGAGTTTAGAAATAAAAATACGATCAAAACGGTGAGAAGAGCGCCTTCAATCAGGGTGCGTCGGACATTCTCAACCCCCACGCGAATCGGGCGAGAACCATCCTGCACCGTCTCTAAAACAACCCCTTTGGGTAATTCAGCCTTGATGGCGGTAACCGCTTTGTTGAGGTTGTCGACTACTTCGATCGTGTTCTCATCTAATGCTTTTTGCACCGTGATAAGTAAGGTACGTTGTCCGTTGTAGAGTGCCAAGTTTTCGACTTCTTGTGCCCCGTCTTTGACAGTGGCAACTTGGCTAAGACGAATAGGGGTTGTGGCTTTGCGCGCCACGATGATTTGCCCAAACATCTCAGGCCGCAACATACGTCCTTCGATCTGGATCACACGGTCTTGCTGCAAAGAGCGCAAAGAGCCTACGGGCATGTCTTTCGCTTCTGACGCGACGGCGTTAGCGATTTGATCTGCAGAGACGCCCAACGACTCCATGGCTTGCGGATTGAGATAGATATTGATCTCTCGCAAAGTACCGCCCACCATATTGACAGCGCCAACGCCCGACACATTCTGTAGGCGTTTTTTCAGTACCTGATCTGTCCAATTGGTGAGTTCAACAGCGGATAGCGATGAAGTACCAGGCAGCACGGCCAAAGACCAAATCGCACGGCTAGCAGGATCAAAGCGCAATATGCGTGGGTCTCTTACTTCATCGCGCAAAGTAGGGCGCATCAGCGCGACTTTTTCGCGCACGTCATCGGCACCTTTTCGGCCGTCTATGTTGAGGTCAAACTCAACCACCACCACCGACACGCCTTCATAACTGCGAGACGTGAGTGCATTGATGCCTGCAATGGAATTGACGGCTTCTTCCACTTTTTTAGTCACCTCGCTCTCGACAATTTCAGGAGATGCACCTGGATATTCGGTGCTGACGACGACGACGGGCAAATCAATATTCGGAAACTGGTCGATCTTGAGACGTTGATAAGAGAACAAGCCCAGCACCACAAACGCAAGCATCACCATCGTTGCGAAGACGGGGTTTTTGAGGCTGACTTTGGTGAACCACATGGCGCGTTGTGAATGGATTTAGCGAGAAGTTGGGTTGCTAGCTGTGAACCGAACTGTCATTCCTTCGCGCATTGCGCCTACTTGGCCTTTCAAAACAATGCTGCCGGCTGTTAGCCCTTTCACTGCCACCCAGTCTTGTGAATCTTTGCCAGATGCATCGTTGCCGCGAATACCCGTCTCGACGGTTTGATGGCGGACGCGCATGTCCTCTCCTACTTTTTCCAATATCTGTACGTAGGGGCTAGGGTGGTCGGTGCGCACCGAGGTCAAGGGCACGGCCATCACTAGTGAGTTCATTAGCCCCAAAGTGCCCTTGGCAAATAAACCGTGGCGCAACCCTGCAGGTTTATCCAAGGTGAGGTAGATCAACACACTGCGACTACCCGCTTGGGCACTGGGGCTCATGCGGGTTACGCGCGCTGTGACTAGTTCAGCGCGGTCTTCGATTTGTAGCCGAGCTATTTGACCCATCTTGATGTCCAATGAATCGCTTGGGCTGAGGGGCGCTTCTACTTCGAGTTGGCGCAAGTCGACCAACTCTAAAACTTTGGCATCGATGCCAACCCGCTCACCCAGTTGCGCAGCACGCAGCGCAATCACGCCAGAGAAAGGTGCACGCAGCACAGAATCATCCAAAGATTTACGCGCGACATCTGCGCCTGCAATAGCCGCCTTATGGCTAGCCACTGCGCCTTGGAAAGAGGCCAGTGAATTATCTAGAGCCGTTTTTGAGATAAAGCCTTGTTCGACCAAGGCCTTATTGGTGTCCCATTGCCGCTGGGCGATCTCCATTTGTGACTTGGCCGCGCTGGCTTGTTCTTGCGCTTGCTCAAAGCGACGCTGGTATTCCACTGGATCAATACGGGCCAGCACTTGTCCAGCAGAAACAGAGTCGCCTTCACGTACTTTAATTTCTTTTAACTCACCCGCTACGCGAGCTTTGATGACTGCGTAATTCAATGCCTTCACAGTACCGGAGACAGCTAATCCTTGGGTAATTTCGCGAATCTCGGCAGTGAAGACGTCGTTGTTGGAGAGTTCGATTTGGGCTTGCAATTGCGCTGCATCTGTGGCGGCGAGCTGCTGGGTGCGCTTGGCAGAAAGTGCTCGCCAAATGCCAATAGCCAATGCCAACACGATGAGGGCAACGACGATACGACGGGTTGTTATTTTCATAGGACTCATCTGCAATGCAGTGTTTTAAACAGTGATGCCGTGGAGCAAAACGTCCACCTGCATTTCTATAAAGCGCTCAGGGTCTATCTGAATACCGGAAGAACACAAGCCCATAGAGTTTTTCCACATCATCAGAAAAATCATCGGGGCGTAAACCGTGTGCACCGCTTGGTCAAGCTCAATTGTGCGGAACTCACCCGTATCGATACCGCGCTGCAAGATGCGGCGAATCAAGGCAACACCAGGCTCGATGACTTCGGCGTGGTAAAAGTTAGCAATTTCAGGAAAGTTTTGGGCTTCGCCCATGACCAACTTAGGAATGCCACTGGCCGGTGTGTTTCCAATACGTTCCCACCAAGAACGCATGGCGTAGCGCAACATTTCGCTGCTACTACCTTTGAAACTGTTGAACTCCTCATTCCATGCTGGAAACAAATTCGCAATGTTTTCGCGAATAACAGCTTTGAGCAGGTCTTCTTTGGTTTCGAAATACAAAAACAAAGTGCCCTTGGACACGCCTGCAAGTGCAGCAACTTCCTCGACGCGGGTAGCAGCAAAACCTTTTTCCACAAACAAAGACAAGGCTGCTTGCAACAACTCGCCTGGGCGGGCTTGCTTACGGCGTTCACGTTTGTGGTGGGGATCAACAACGAGGAGGGGGGATGCGGAAGACACAGATTTAAATTAATGACTGACTGGTTAGTAATATAGCCGATCAGCTTCATTTTCTGTGTATTTAGGGGCATCGGATGGCTTAAGAAATGTGTGGGGTGACCAAAAGCCTAAAATCGCGGGTATGTCTCAATCACAGCCCCTTCACGACAACCTCGGCGATTACCCAGTGATCACCTTGGGTGGTGGTTGCTTCTGGTGCACGGAGGCCGTGTTTGACCGCGTGCAAGGCGTGATGGACGTGGAATCGGGCTATTGCAATGGCCATGTTCAAAATCCCACCTACGAACAAGTCTGCGATGGCAATACGGGGCATGTCGAGGTGGTGCAGTTGCGCTATGACCCGAAAACCATCAGTTTGCGTGAGTTACTTGAGATATTTTTCGTCATCCACGACCCGACTACCTTGAACCGCCAAGGCAATGACGTGGGTACCCAGTACCGCAGTGGTATTTATCTCAGCCTCGCGACCGATCGCGATGTTGCGCAAAGCGTGTGTGACCAAGTCAATCAGGCGATGCAAGGCAAAGTGGTAACCGAAATCGAGATGCTGCACAACTACAGCAGCGCTGAGGATTACCACCAAGATTATTTTGAGAACCACCCTAACCAAGGGTATTGCGCTTTTGTGGTGGCACCTAAGGTCAAGAAGTTTTTACAGACTTTTTCAAACAAGGTGCGCGCATGATGCGGCAGCTGTTGGGTTTACGTCAGTGGATGATGTGGGCGTTGCTGGCACTGGTATGCCTGCAGACCTTGACCGTTGTGCACCGTATCGTGCATAAAGAAAGTGTGGCAGAGCGCGTGACGCATACATTGCAAGATCTTGCAGTGGCGCAGCAAAAGCCAACACATTCGCCAAGTAGCCCCACAGAAGAAACACTATTTTTTGCTGATTTATGGGGTGAGCATAAAAGTTTAACGGACTGCCAGTTGTTTGACCAAGCCTGTCCTGACGCCTTGCAACACGCTTTGCACATAGATAGTTATATTCCTGCGCCCGCATTATGGTTGGGCCTTGCATTGCTCGAACGCTTTGCGCTGTTTGAGCGGTTTTATGCGGCCCGTGGTCCGCCTGTTATTACTTTGATTTGACTTTTTAACGCGCGCTGAGGGCTTAGCCCTGAGCGCTGTCATTTCTTTGTGAACAGGATAGTTTTATGAAATTTCGAGATTTCCGTCATTCGCTTGCCTATGTGGCGAGCCTTACGTGTTTTGCGCACTTATCTGTGTATGCGCAAAGTGCCCAAGATCCGTACACAACGCGTTTAGATGATGTCACCATCACTGCACGTTCTTTAGAGAACACAGGTTTATTGGTGCCGGCCCAGCAACTCTCGGGCGCAGCACTCACCCAACGTCTGGGATCAACGCTGGGTGAAACCTTAGACAACTTACCGGGTATCGCTAACAGCTCTTTCGGCCCCAATGTGGGGCGACCGACCATACGCGGCATGGACGGCGACCGCATTCGCATATTGCAAAACAGCGGTGCGAATATGGATGTCTCGGGTTTGAGCTTTGACCATGCGGTACCGATGGACCCACTCACCACAGAACGCATTGAAATTTTGCGTGGCCCCGCTACTTTGCTTTATGGCGGAAGCGCTATCGGCGGCGTGGTGAATGTGATTGACAACCGCATCGCCCGTGAACGCGCATTTGATGCCAAAGGTGGCGTGATGGGTAAAGCCGAAGTGCGTGCTGGCGGTGCTGCCAATGAACGCAGCACGGGCGCCATGGTGGAGACGGGGACCGATAAGTTCGCCATCCATGTGGATGCTTTTGACAGACGCACGCAGAACTTGAAGGTGCCCAAAAACATGTCATGTGCAAGTGGCGTGAATTCCATAAAAGTGTGTAATTCGGCCAGCAATACCAAAGGTGGTGCAGTTGGAGGAACCTTGTTGTTTGACAGAGGTTACCTAGGTCTGTCAACCAGTGAATATAAAAGCACCTACGGAACAGTAGCGGAAGAGTATGTGACCATTGGTATGGTGCGCCGTCATCATGCCATCGAGGGTAAATTACGCGATGTGGGTGATTGGTTTCAAGATGTGAAGTTTCAAGGCGGCTACACCAATTACACACATACTGAATATAGTAGCGAAACTGGTGAAACTGTTGCAGGTACAGTTTTCAATAATTCAGGAATGGATAGTCGTATAGAGGCTCGGCAACGAAGCATTTCACTTGGAAATGGTTTGCAGTTAGAGGGCATGTTGGGGTTTCAGCGTGAAAACAATAATCTGGGTGCTTCAGGCGACGAAAGATTTATACCTTCAAGCCGCACGCATAGCACCGCGTTATTTACATACCAAGCGCTCAAAACTTCATGGGGGCAATGGAGTGCCGGTGCTCGTACCGAGCGGGTTAGTGTGCAGTCTTTGGAAGATATTGCGTCAGATGTTTCAACCATTTCTGCTCAAACTAAAACATTCAATCCAGTAAGTTTTGCTCTGGGAGTCATGCGCAATTTACGTACGGGTGAAATGCAAGAGGGCTGGCAAATCACTAGTAATCTAAGTGCGAGTCAACGGGCACCTAAAGACTATGAGTTATTTGCCAACGGCGCCCATGCCGCGACTAAAACTTTTGAGGTCGGTTCTCCTAACAATACTTTAGAAAAAGCAACCCAATTGGATGTGGGCGGCGAATGGAAAAAAGGTGTTCATAAGTTTGGGTTAACCGCTTTCACTTCT
>SYDB01000003.1 GCA_005786815.1 Burkholderiales bacterium | reverse complement strand
TGCAAAAGTTTGATCCAAACTACGTGCGCGTCCACCGGCCTCGTGTGCGGCTTCAAACAACTCCACTTGCCAGACTGCTTGCGTAGCTGCAACTGCACAGGCTAAGCCCGACCATCCTGCGCCGATGATGGTTAGTTTTTTCACAGAGGCTTAAAAACGCCCAAGCGCCTGCATCTTCCAAGCGAGCCATAGTTTGCGCAAAGGCGTGAGTGCCACGCGTTGCTGCAAAACAGGGAATTGCTTGGCTTCAATCTCACGCAATAAGGTGCGGTAAATGCTGGACATCATCAGTCCGGGCTTTTGCGCTTTGAATTCGTGGGCTGGCAGCAAATCCAAAGCTTTCTCATACAAGCTGTACGCTCGATCCGCTTGGAACTGCATCAACGCTACAAAGCGCTCCGACGGAATACGGTTAAGTACTTCATGCGCTTTCACATCGAACTGTTGCAACTCGGACACCGGCAAGTAAATGCGTCCGCGCAAAGCATCTTCGCCCACATCACGAATGATGTTGGTTAACTGAAACGCTTGGCCCAGCGTATGCGCATAGGCAGTAGTTGCTGCGTCCGTCTGTCCAAAAATCTTGGCTGATACCTCGCCCACCACGCCCGCCACCAAATGGCAATAGCGCGTCAGGGCGGGGTAGTCAAGGTAGCGGGTTTGGCTCAAGTCCATCTCGCAACCTTCAATCACAGATTGCAGGCTGTGTTCTTCAATCGCAAACCCCGCACACAAGGGCTGCAAGGCTTGCATCACAGGATGCGTTGGCTTGCCCGCGAAAGACTGGTGCACTTCGTTGCGCCACCAAGCCAGTTTGGTTTGAGCGACGCCTGGGTCGGTCACTTCATCGACCACATCGTCGACTTCGCGGCAGAACGCATAAAACGCGGTGATCGCACTGCGGCGCTGAGGCGGCAAAAACAAGAATGCGTAATAAAAGCTACTTCCCGACGAGGCGGCTTTTTGTTGAACGTATTCTTGGGGCGTCATGTTGTGGGAATTATCAATGCAAGCTGTGCACGCCAATAGTGCAACCCACTAGGCCCAAGGTCTGACTTCAAGGGAGACGCACAGGAGGCAATCACATCCACAAACACTTCCAGGCCATACCAGCCATGTCCCACTTGGTGATCACGGGTCTTGGAAGTTGTAGGGAGGCATCATTTGCATTGCCATGCAATGCATCACGCTGTTGCAAAGCTTGGGCTTTCTTTGAGAGTTGCGCGATTTCAGCAGCGTACAAAGCATCCAACTTGCCCAAAATACACAATCCGCCTTGCACCATGGCACGTAATTCCCAACCTGCACGCCCAGGCACACGGTGCACCAGCGGCGCGCCTTGTGACATCAAGGCCCGCGCAAACCGCAATTCGGCGCCCAAACTGCTGTCTTGCGGCAGGTAATCCCGCCCCCATTCCAAATCTCGGGTGCGGTCTTGCCAAAAGTTGATCAGTTGCAGGGCGCTGCAAATCGCGTCGCTTTGCACCAAGCTTTGCGCATCGCTCACCCCATACAAATGCAACATCAACCGACCCACGGGGTTGGCAGAACGACGGCAGTAGTCCATTAGCTCATCGCGGTCGCGGTATCTGTGCCCGACGCTGGTGTAAGACACGTCTTGTTCAAAAGCCGACAACAGATCGCGCAGGGGCTGCGCGGGCAAATCAAACGCCCGCACAGCAGACTGTAAATTGGCAAAGACCTGAGCCCAGCGCCTGGCCTGCTTAGCTTGCCCGTTCAAACACAGCTCGAGCTCTGCCCCGTACAGGCTTAAATCCTCGAGGCGCTGCTGAGCGTTCGCGTCTCCTTCGTCGGCCAAATCGTCTGCAGTCCGCGCAAAGTGGTAAATCGCCACCACAGCTGGCCGCAACCGGGCAGGGCATAACCACGAGGCGACGGGAAAGTTTTCATAATGGTCGACGGAAGCTTGTTGTATGGCGGCTGGCATATGGCTGGCATTGTCGCTTTTTGCCAGTAGCGGGAGCAGGGAAAACACCTGTAAGCTATATTACTGACCAGTCAGTCATTATTAATTAGGTTCCCCCATGTTGCAATTCCCTAAGCCAAGCGGCCTAGCTGTTGTTTTATTTTCGAGTTTGGTATTTCTCGCTGCCTGTGGCAAGCCAGAAACCGCTGAGGCACCTATCAGGTCCGTCAAGGTGTTGACGGTCGGCCAGTCTGATATGTCCATGGAATTTGAGTTTTCTGGCGAAGTACGCGCCCGCGTTGAAACGGCTTTGGGCTTTCGCGTCAACGGTAAATTGCTGCAACGTCCCGCAGACATCGGCCAACGCGTCAAAGCAGGCCAATTGCTGGCCGAGTTGGACCCCATGGATTACCGCTTGGCCGCCGTCGCAACGACCGCGCAACTCGCCTCCGCCCAGACCAACCGCGATTTAGCCATCGCCGACCTCAAACGTTACCAAGGCTTGTTCGACCAAGGCTTCATCAGCTCCGCAGAATTAGAGCGTCGCGAATCTATCTATAGAGCCGCGCAAGCCCAGTGGCAACAAGCTCAGGCACAAAACTCGGTACAGGGCAACCAGTCGTCTTATACCCGTTTGTTGGCAGATGCCGCTGGCGTGGTCACTTCCGTTGACGCCAACGTCGGGCAAGTGGTGTCTGCGGGCCAGCCCGTGGTGCGCTTGGCCATCGACGGCCCGCGTGATGTGTGGTTCTCGGTACCCGAGGACAAGTTGAAATACTTCGCCACCAGAGACTCCCTGCAAGTGCGCTTGTGGAACGACGACTCGGTTCTTAACGCCAAAGTGCGCGATGTCTCCGCCAGCGCAGACCCTGTCACCCGCACGTTTTTAGTCAAAGCGGCTTTGGCCGACGGTGCCAAAGCGGTTCTGGGCGCCACGGTGAATGTCAGCTTGCCGCGCGGCAAATTAGCCACCTCGAAAATTGTCAAACTGCCCAGCAGTGCTTTGCGATTTGAAGGCGGTAAAACCCAAGTCTGGTTACTAGACAGCGCCAACATGACCGTGCAACCGCGCATCATCGACGTGACCACGGCAGACGGCAACGATGCCGTGGTCAATAGCGGTTTAAACAACGGAGACCAAGTTATTGTCTCTGGCGTGCATGTGTTGACGCCTGGACAAAAAGTGTCTGTATTCACTGCGCCGAAGTGAGGCGACGATGAAAGACTTCAACCTCTCCAAATGGGCGATTGACCACCCCGCCCTAACGCGTTACCTGATGGTCGTGCTGATGGTCTTAGGCTTTGCCGCTTATTTCCAGCTCGGTCAAGACGAAGACCCGCCATTCACTTTCCGCGCGATGGTTGTGCGCACCTACTGGCCTGGCGCCACGGCGCAGCAAGTGGCCGAGCAAGTCACCGACAAAATCGAGCGCACACTGCAAGAGGTGCCCTTCTCCGACAAGATCCGTAGCTACTCCAAGCCAGGCGAATCGCTCATCATTTTTCAGATCAAAGACTATTCCAAACCGGCTGACGTCCCCAATGTTTGGTACACAGTCCGCAAAAAAATCGGCGATATCCGCTACACCTTGCCGCAGGGTGTTCAAGGGCCTTTTTTCAACGATGAATTTGGCGATGTCTTTGGCGTGATCTACGCGCTAGATGCGCCCGGTTTTACACCCGCTGAAGTCAAAGGTTTTGCAGATGACGTGCGACAACAACTTTTGCGCGTTCCCTATGTTGCCAAAGTCGAGCAGTTTGGGGTGCAAGATGAAAAAATCTTCGTTGAAATTCCACAGAAAAGACTTGCCCAATTGGGCCTAGACCTCAAAGCTGTATTGGTACAACTCGGTCAAGAAAACGCGGTGGAAAACGCAGGCACCATGCAGTCGCCTGTCGATGTATTTCAAATTCGTATCGGCGGCCGGTTTGACACCGAAGCCGAACTCAAAGCCATGCCGATTCGCGGCAGTTCGGGCCAGCAAATCAAGTTGGGCGACATTGCCAACGTGACCCGTGGCTATGTCGATCCACCGACGGTCAAAGTACACCACCAAGGCAAAGAAGTTATTGGTCTTGGTGTGTCGATGGCCAAGGGCGGTGACATCATCCAACTGGGCAAAGCGCTGCAAATCGCCACCGCGCGCATTGAAAAATCCTTGCCTGCTGGCGTGTCCTTGGTGCAGGTGCAAGACCAACCCAAAGCGGTCTCGCGATCGGTGGGTGAATTCGTCCGCGTGTTGATCGAAGCGGTGCTCATTGTGTTGGTGGTGAGTTTTGTTGCACTTGGGCTTCATAAAGGTGGGCGTTACGGCTGGTATGTCGATGTACGCCCAGGTCTCGTGGTCGCGATCACCATTCCCTTGGTGTTGGCCATGACGTTTTTGGCCATGGACTACTGGGGCATTGGCCTGCACAAAATCTCCTTGGGCTCGCTCATCATCGCGCTGGGTTTGTTGGTGGACGACGCCATCATTGCGGTGGAGATGATGGTGCGCAAAATGGAAGAGGGGTACGACCGTATTCGTGCTGCCACCTTCGCTTATGAAGTTACTGCCATGCCCATGCTCACCGGCACCTTGATCACCGCCGCTGGCTTTTTGCCGATTGGCATGGCCAAGTCCACCGTGGGCGAGTACACCTACGCTATTTTTGCGGTGACCGTGATTGCTTTGCTGCTCAGTTGGTGGGTGTCGGTGTATTTCGTCCCCTACTTGGGAACGCTGTTATTGCGTGACAAACCTGCCCATACCCGCGATGGTGAGTTAGAACTTTTTAACAGCCCGTTTTATGTGCAATTTCGTAAAGCAGTGACGTGGTGCGTGGAATACCGCTGGAAGGCGATTGGCATCACAGTGCTCTTGTTTGTGTTGGGCTTGGTGGGCATGGGCAAAGTGCAGCAGCAGTTTTTCCCTGACTCCAGCCGCCCTGAAATCTTGGTCGATTTGTGGTTTCCTGAAGGCACGTCTTTCAAGGCGAATGAAAGCATCACCCAAGCGGTGGAGCAACGTTTGCTGAAAGAAGAGGGCGTGCAAACCGTCAGCACTTGGATTGGTTCTGGCGTGCCGCGTTTCTATTTGCCCTTAGACCAAGTGTTTCCGCAAACCAATGTCTCGCAACTCATCGTCGTTCCAGTTGATTTAAAACGCCGCGAGTCCTTGCGCCTTGCCTTGCCCGCCATGCTGGCGCAAGAGTTTCCAGAAGCGCGTGCCCGCGTCAAACTCTTGCCCAATGGCCCACCCGTGCCATACCCTGTGCAGTTTCGCGTGATGGGACCTGACCCAGCCATGCTGCGTGCCCATGCCGATGAAGTCAAAGCCGCCATGCGCGCTAGCCCGTCGACCCGCGGTACCAACGACAACTGGAATGAAAACGTCAAAGTCATCCGCTTGGACGTAGACCAAGCCAAAGCCCGTGAGTTGGGCGTTACCAGCCAGTCGATTGCCCAAACGATTCGCACCTTGCTGGTGGGCTCTACCGTCGAGCAATTCCGTGAAGACAACAAACTCATCGACATTGTGTTGCGACAACCCATCGCGGAGCGCGACGCCATCACCGACTTGACCAACGCTTATTTACCCACTGCCACGGGCCGCATGATTCCTGCCACGCAAATCATCAAACCCGTGTTCACGTGGGAACCTGGTGTGATGTGGCGAGAAGGCCGTGAATACGCCATCACCGTGCAGTGCGACATCATCGAAGGACTGCAAGGTGCTACTGTCACCCAGGAACTCTTGCCCCAACTCAAAGCCTTGGAAGCCAAATGGGCGACTACGGATAGCGCCATGTATCGCATCGAAGTCGCTGGCGCGATGGAGGAAAGTTCCAAAGGATCGAGCTCTATCTCTGCCGGCTTGCCGGTTATGTTGTTTATTACCTTCACCTTGTTGATGCTGCAGTTGCAAAGCTTTAGCAGAGCCTTGTTGGTGTTTATTACGGGTCCGTTGGGAATTGCGGGTGTAGCGGGTGCCTTGTTGGTGCTAGACAGGCCATTTGGCTTTGTGGCTTTGCTGGGGGTGATCGCCTTGATGGGCATGATCCAGCGCAATTCGGTCATCTTGATCGACCAAATTGAGCAAGACCGCGCCAACGGCGTGCCCGCTTGGGAGGCGATCGTCGAATCGGCCGTGCGCCGTTTGCGCCCAATCGTGCTGACCGCGGCGGCGGCTGTGCTCGCCATGATCCCGCTGACCCGCAGCGTGTTTTGGGGCCCGATGGCGGTTGCCATCATGGGCGGCCTCATCGTGGCGACGGTTTTGACCTTGCTGGCCTTGCCGGCTATGTATGCGGCGTGGTTTCGGGTCGAAAAGCCGTCTAAAATCTCAGGTTGACCGATTTCATACGGGCAGCCCCTACAAGGGCCGCCCGTTATTGTTTTTGAGAAAAATGCGCGGGTGGCGAAATTGGTAGACGCACCAGGTTTAGGTCCTGACGGTAGAAATACTGTGCGGGTTCGAGTCCCGCCCCGCGCACCACATGTATTCCCTAGCAGCCAGTTCACTCGAGACTAGGCTGCTGACAATGCCAATTCAGGAGAAAAAGATGGCCGTGACCGTAGAAACTTTAGAAAAACTGGAACGCAAGATCACCTTGACGTTGCCCGTCGATGTCATCGCCAAAGAAGTGGACTCACGCTTAAAGCGCCTGTCGCGCCAAGTCAAGGTCGACGGTTTCCGCCCAGGCAAAGTGCCGATGAACATCATTGGTCAGCGCTATGGCTACCAAGTCCAGTACGAAGTGATGAACGACAAAGTCGGCGAAGTCTTCAATGCAGCGGCAACTGAGGCCAATCTACGCGTCGCCGGCCAACCCCGCATCAGTGAAAAAGAAGGCGCGCCCGAAGGCGAAATGGCTTTCGACGCTATTTTTGAAGTCTTCCCCGAAGTCAAAATGCCTGACTTATCGACCTTAGAGATCGACAAAATTTCATCTGAAGTGACCGAAGCCGCGATCGACAAAACCGTCGACATCCTGCGCAAACAACGCCGCACCTTCGCCCAACGTAGTGCCGAAACCCCTGCCGAAGAAGGCGACCGCGTCACCATCGACTTTGAAGGCAAGATCGACGGTGAGCCTTTTCAAGGCGGCAAGGCAGAAGCCTTCCAGTTCTTGATCGGCGAAGGCCAAATGCTCAAAGAGTTTGAAGAAGCCGTGCTCGGCATGAAGTTCGGTGAAAGCAAAACCTTCCCCTTGAACTTCCCAGAGGATTACCACGGCAAAGACGTGGCTGGTAAACAAGCGGACTTCCTAGTCACCTTGAAAAAACTCGAAGCCGCCCATTTGCCCGAAGTGACAGACGAACTAGCCAAATCACTAGGCGTGTCAGAAGCCAATGTTGACGGTCTGCGCAAAGATATAAAAGCCAACTTGGAGCGCGAAGTTAAATCGCGTTTGATGGGCCGCAACAAGCAAGCCGCTTTGCAAGCCTTGGTCGACAAAGCCGAGTTGGACTTACCCAAGTCGAGCGTGCAGTCTGAAGTCGACCGCATGGTCGAAGGCGCCCGTGCTGACTTGAAAGCCCGCGGCATCAAAGACGCAGACAAAGCCTCCATTCCTGACGACGTGTTCCGCCCCCAAGCTGAAAAACGCGTGCGTATGGGCTTGGTGGTCGCCGACTTAGTGCGTGCGCAAAACCTGCAAGCTACGCCAGAAAAAATAAAAGCCCACATTGAAGAACTCGCGTCTAGCTACGAAAAGCCAGCCGAAGTTGTGCGTTGGTATTACAGCGATATGAGCCGTTTGGGCGAAGTCGAAGCCACGGTCATTGAAAACAATGTGACGGAATACATCATGTCGCACGCCAAAGTGAATGAAAAAGCCATGTCGTTCGACGAACTGATGGGCCAGCAGTGAAATACACCTTAGGAAACAACATGAGCGCTTCAGAAACTCAAGCCTTGGGCATGGTGCCCATGGTGATCGAACAGTCGGGCCGCGGCGAGCGGTCTTACGACATTTACTCGCGTTTGCTCAAAGAGCGCGTCATTTTCTTGGTCGGTCCTGTAAACGACCAAACCGCCAATTTGGTGGTGGCGCAGTTGTTGTTCTTGGAGAGCGAAAACCCAGACAAAGACATTTCGCTCTATATCAACTCGCCTGGCGGCTCGGTCAGCGCTGGCATGTCGATTTATGACACGATGAATTTCATCAAGCCCCACGTCTCTACCTTGTGTATTGGCATGGCCGCTAGCATGGGCGCTTTCTTATTGGCAGCAGGCGAGAAGGGCAAACGTTTT
>SYDB01000033.1 GCA_005786815.1 Burkholderiales bacterium | reverse complement strand
GCTCACCATCAAAGGAAAACTCGACCATTGCGTGGCCTTGAGACCTGCGTTGGCAAGGTCTAAGGCGTCTTCAGGCCGCCCACCCGCAGCGCGCAACGTGGCTTTGGCGTCTGCTGCCCCTAGCCCTTGAGATACCAACCATTCCAAGGCTTGTTGTTCCTCTGGCCAGACCATGGTGTGGGTTTGGCAACGGCTTCGAATCGTGGGCAGCAGAATATGCGCGGCTTCGCTGACCAAGACAAAACGGCATTCACCAGGCGGCTCTTCCAAGGTTTTCAAAATCGCGTTGGCCGTGACGTGGTTCATGCGTTCCGCGGGATAAACCAGCACCACCTTGGTATGGCCGCCCGAGCGGGTATGTTGGGTGAAGTTGATCATCTCGCGCGCGGCTTCGACGCGGATTTCTTTGCTGGGCTTGCGCTTCTTGTCGTCGATCTCTTTTTGCGACTTTTCGTCCAAGGGCCAATCCAATTCGAGCGCCACTGTCTCGGGCATGAGCACGCATAAATCTGGATGCGAGCGGACATCCACCGAATGGCAACTGGCACATTGGTAGCAGGCACCGGACGGGGTGGTGTTTTCGCACAACCAAGCGCGGGCAAGTTCTAAGGCCAAGTTGTATTGGCCTAGCCCCGATGGGCCCTGCAAAAGCCAAGCATGCCCACGGCGTGAAAGCAAAGTTGAGAGTTGCTGATGCAACCAAGTCGAAAGCTGGGAGCCAGACTTTGGAGAAAGCTGTGTGTCCGACATGCTTTATTCCAACCCAGACGGTGTGGCCACCATGATGGACAACCACCCTTTTTGCACCAAAGCGCGGGTAATTTGCTGCCAAACCGCATGTTTGGTTTTAGACGCATCGATGCGGGCAAATCGTGCAGGATCTGCATCCGCGCGTTTGGCGTAGCCCAAGTGCACTTGCTCGAAAAACGCCACCGGTTGCGACTCAAATCTGTCCGGCACACGCGCACCGGCCAAACGCTCAGCGGCAATGCGCGGTTCCAACTCGAACCAAACCGTCAAATCGGGTTGGCGAATACCGTCTGTAGAGCTCTGCACCCATGTCTCTAGCTGGCTAAGCACCGCCAAATCAAATCCACGCCCGCCGCCTTGGTAGGCAAACGTGGCGTCGGTAAAGCGGTCGCACAGCACCACATCGCCACGCGCCAAGGCGGGCTCGATAACCTGTTGTAAGTGGTCGCGACGGGCTGCGAATATCAACAAGGCTTCGCTCAAAGGATCCATCGGCTTGTGCAAGACCAACTCTCGCAGTGTTTCCGCCAAGGGCGTGCCACCCGGCTCCCGGGTCAGGGTGACTTGACGGCCCTGGTCTTTGAAAGCAGCGGCCAAGCCCTCGATATGGGTCGATTTGCCCGCCCCATCGATGCCTTCAAAACTAATGAAAAGCCCAGTTTTTGTCATGTCAATTTAGTAAATACGCCAGTTTTGCCAAAACGCCAGTTTCAGTAAAACACCTATTTTGCCTGTGCGCCGTTGCTGGGCGGGCTGGCGCCACCGCGTTGGTAGCGATTGACGGCGGCATTGTGTGCTTCCAGCGTTTCGCTAAATGCGCTACTTCCATCCCCGCGCGCTACGAAATACAGCGCATTGCTGGTATCGGGGTGCAGGGTGGCACGCAGCGCATTGCGTCCTGGCATTGCGATAGGGGTGGGTGGCAGTCCTTTGCGGGTGTAAGTGTTCCAAGGGTGATCAGATTTCAAATCCGCGCGCCGTAAATTGCCATCAAATGCATCGCCCATGCCGTAAATCACCGTGGGGTCGGTTTGCAAAGGCATGTTGATACGTAAGCGGTTGTGAAACACGCTGCTGATCATCCCGCGGTCGCTTTCTTTGCCCGTTTCTTTTTCGACAATGCTGGCCAATATCAGAGCTTCATCTGGTGTTTTCAAAATGATGGAGGTGTTCCGCTGTGCCCAAGCGGCTGCCAATTGTTTGTCCATGGCATTGAGCGCGCGTTGCATCACCCGTAATTCAGAAGCGCCTTTGCCATAGGTGTAGGTGTCTGGGAAAAAACGCCCTTCCGGTGCGACGCCCGGTTTGCCTAAGCGCGCCATGAGTTCTGCGTCGCTAAGTCCTTGGCTGTCATGGTAGAGGTTGGGTGCTTTGGCCAAGGCTGCTCTAAATTGCTTGAAAGTCCAGCCGTCTATCAATCCCACGGCTTTAAGGCTTTCTTCGCCTCGGCTGAGTTTGCGCAAAAGGTCTAGGACGGACTCGCCTTGGCTGATTTCATAACTGCCAGCGCGCAGTTTGCGCGATTGGCCGCTGATTCGAAAAAAACCATGTAACAACACGGGCTCAACACTTACCCCTGAATCGGCGACCACTTGCGCAATTCCGCGCACCGTGGTTTGGGGTTCAATGGAGATATCGACGGTCGGGTTGGTCAAAGTCAAAGGCCGCATGACCCACCATGTCGTGACGGCACCTAGTAATACGAGCACCAGCAACAAAGAGCCAAACAGCTGGCCGATCCGTTTCATTTAAACCTTAAACATTCGCCAAAATATGTCGGGCATGATAATTCAGAGATGTCCACACTCTCCCACTTACCCGTCCTAGATGGCGTTGCCCCCCTGCCCCATTTGGGAGTGATCCGCGCTTCGGGCGAAGACGCTGCCAACTTTCTCCATAACCAACTCACCCAAGACGTCTTGCTGATGAAGGCAGACCAGTGCCATTTGGGCGCTTTTTGTAACGCGAAAGGGCGTATGCAAGGGAGCTTTGTGTACTGCAAGCCCAGCCCCGACGAAGTGTTGTTGGTGTGTCGTCGCGATTTGATCGCCCAAACTGTGAAACGTTTATCGATGTTTGTGTTGCGTGCCAAGGTGAAGCTGACGGATGCGACGGCTGATTTCAATTTGATGGGCTTGGCTGGAAATTCTTTAGAGTCTGTTGTAACGAAGATTTCGCAAGAAGCTGGAACCCACACTAGCCCCCAAGAACTTTCGACAACACAACAAGCTTGGCGTTGCATCCCTTGGGAGTCTGCCAAAGCGCATGTGTTGACGCTTTACCCCGCAATGGGCCAGCCCCGCGCGCTCATACTGGCATCTAGCGCCCCCGACTTGTCCCAATACCC
The DNA here is from genome assembly GCA_005786815.1 of Burkholderiales bacterium. Classification (GTDB taxonomy): domain Bacteria; phylum Pseudomonadota; class Gammaproteobacteria; order Burkholderiales; family Burkholderiaceae_C; genus Limnohabitans. The sequence goes on along the minus strand of SYDB01000033.1, from coordinate 10,291 downwards.
TGCCCTAGACCCTGCGCATTGGCAGTTGGGCGAAGTCATAAGTGGCATTGCATGGGTGGAACTTGCCACCTTTGAAGCCTTTGTGCCGCAAATGCTCAATTACGAGTCGGTCGACGGTGTAAATTTCAAAAAGGGTTGCTACCCTGGACAAGAAGTCGTCGCCCGTAGCCAGTTCAGGGGCACTTTGAAGCGCCGTGCCTACGTGGTGCAAAGCGCTGGAGCTATCTCAGCCGGACAAGAAATTTTCACCAGTGACGCCACCGACCAACCCTGTGGTTTGGTAGCGCAAGTCGCTACCGTGAATGACCAGACTTACGCGGTTGTGGAACTACAAACGAGCGTGGTGGACGAAAACAAGTTGTTGCATGTAGGAACAACTGCTGGCCCGCAACTCCATGTCTTACCGTTGCCATATGTTTTGAAAGACGACATCTAATCTCTCAAAGCGGATTTGCTTCTTCTCCATAAATCAAGCAACGTAGCGTTATCAAGCTACTAGAACTTTACGCATTTCAATATGCGCAATCCCTACCTCATCAAACGGTTCTCCCACGGGCACAAATCCTTCGCGCGCATAGAAAGCTTGGGCGCTGGTTTGGGCGTGTAAGTGCACTTCTTTGTCACCGCGTGCTTTGGCAATATCGACCAAGGCGTTTAACAACTGCCCACCAAGCCCAGACCCGCGCATCACGCGCACCACAGCCATGCGCCCTATCTGGGCAACCCCTGGGGATTTCTTCAACAAACGTGCTGTCCCCAAGGGATGTCCAAAACGGTTGGTGACCACTGCGTGCACAGCATCCGCGTCAGCTGAGTCCCATTCGTCTTTGGCATCGATGCCTTGTTCTTGTACAAACACTTGGGTTCGCACGGGTTGGGCTTTATCTTTTAGATTACTCCAGTGACCTGTTTCCAAGGCGGTGACTGTTTGTCCTTCTTCGAAGCCCAGCATGGTTTCGCGCAACACTTGTGGCACAGGCATGGAGGTTTTGGTGTTGGGATTGGCGTACACATAGAGCAGTTCACCGGTGATCAACAATTGGCCGCTACAAAATATTCCGCCCACAAATTGGATAGACGAATTACCGATGCGCTGACAACGCAAGCCCACATCTAACCTATCGTCATACTGAGCAGATGCGTGGTATTCCAAGCTGGCTTTTTTGACGTACAAATCACCGCCCAACTGGTGCATGGTGTCTTCGTAGGGAATGGCCAATGCGCGCCAGTAGTCCGCCATGGCGGTGTCGAAGTACATCAGGTAGTGGCCGTTGAAGACAATTTTTTGTAAGTCCACCTCAACCCAGCGCACCCGAAGGCGGTGTAGCAATCGAAAGTCGTTGCGCGTCATACGGGCTCCTTCGTTTTAAATGCCGTTCTCAAGGCATTGGCCGCATCGGCATGGGCGGTCAGCGCCTCTGGAATCATGCGTCCCATCTGAATAAAACTATGCACCACGCCTTTGTAAATCTCTAAATCCACAGGCACGCCTGCCATGCGCAAATGGTCGCCATAGGCAATGCCTTCATCCACCAATGGGTCGCACTCGGCCAGACCAATCCACGCTGGCGCAACATCAGACACATTGGCTTCGACCAATGGCGAGAACAGGGGATCTTGGCGGTGGCTTGGGTGTTCTAAATAGTGGCCGTAGAAGTAGTCGATGCTGTCCTTCTCTAGCAAGAATCCTTTTGCAAATGTGTCGGCAGACGCCATGTGGTCAGCCGCGCATCCTGGATAAAACATGAGTTGCAAACGCAACGCTATACCCGCGTCGCGCGCGCCTATGGCTGTGGCTGCAGTTAGGGTGCCGCCGGCGCTATCACCACCAATGGCAATGCGTTGCGCGTCTAAGCCCAGCGCTTGGGCGTGCTGTGCCAACCACTTCAAAGCATCGATGGCATCGCGGTGCGCGGTTGGAAATTTATATTCAGGGGCCAAACGGTAATCCAGAGAAACTACGGCGCATTGCGCCAAATGGGCCAATTGTTTGCAGACTCCCTCATGCGTTTCTGGGCTGCCGACCGTAAAGCCACCTCCGTGAAAGTACAGCAAAACAGGTAAGGCGGGGCTAGCTTCACGAGACAAAGGTGACCACAACTTGGCACGCAGTTGCGTGCCATCGCGCACCGAGATTTGCAGAGTTTCATCTCTGGCCATAGTGGGCATCGGTGCTTCCAAAATCCCCGCACCCAAGGCGTAAGCCTCTTTGGCTTGGTGCGCAGTCAGAGTGGCGATGGGGGGACGTCCGGCTTTGGCAATGGCTTGCAGGACTTCTTGGGTGCGAGGCGTGAGTTGCGTATAAGGGTTACTTGGGTGACTCATAGTGATGAAAAATAGGCTGAAAGCTTTTATAGTGTGCCATGTCTCAAATTCTCTACATCACCAACTTGCAGATCGACTTCGGCGTGCTCAGCACCTTAAAGGCCGAATGCGAAAAATCATCTATCCACCGCCCCTTGATCGTCACCGACCAAGGCGTCAAAGCGGTCGGCATATTGCAAAAGGCACTCGATGTCTTGGGTGGCATGCCGGTCGCCGTGTTTGACCAAACGCCTTCTAACCCCACCGAAGCCTCCGTCAGAGCCGCTGTTGCGGTTTATCACGCGAATAAATGCGATGGTCTGATAGCAGTAGGTGGTGGTTCATCGATCGATTGCGCCAAGGGTGTCGCTATTGCCGCAACCCACGAAGGTGCTTTAAAAACTTACGCGACCATCGAAGGCGGTTCTCCCAAAATCACCCCATCCGTCTGCCCTTTGATCGCAGTACCCACCACGGCCGGCACAGGAAGCGAAGTTGCGCGCGGCGCGATCGTCATCGTGGACGATGGGCGTAAATTGGGTTTTCATTCTTGGCATTTGGTCCCCAAAGTTGCGCTTTTGGACCCAGAACTCACGCTGGGTTTACCCCCCTCGTTGACCGCTGCTACGGGAATGGACGCGATCGCGCATTGCATGGAAACCTTTATGGCGGCGCCTTTTAATCCACCAGCAGACGGCATAGCCTTGGATGGTCTGACCCGAGGATGGGCCTATATCGAGCGTGCCACCAACAACGGCCAAGACCGCGATGCCCGCTTGAACATGATGAGTGCCTCTATGCAAGGCGCGATGGCGTTTCAAAAAGGTTTGGGATGTGTGCATAGCCTGAGCCACAGCTTGGGTGGCGTTAATCCCAAGCTCCACCACGGCACACTCAATGCCATGTTTCTTCCTGCCGTAGTGCGTTTTAACGCCCATGCCGAATCGGTGCAACGCGAGAAGCGAATGCAACGCATGGCCTACGCGATGGGTATAGGTGATGTTGGCGGTGCGGATGCATCGGCTAAGTCTTCTATGGAGGCTGCCGAAGCAGTGGCGCAAGCCATTACTGCGATGAATGGCAGACTCGGTTTGCCTAAAGGGCTTGCTGAGAGGGGTGTGGATCGCGCTTGGTTCGACAAAGTGATCGAAGGCGCCATGGCAGACCATTGCCATAAAACCAATCCGCGTATTGCGACGGCTCAGGAATACCGCGAGATGCTGGAATCTGCGATGTAACTTGGGTTTAAAGAAGTTGGGTTTAGAACATTTAGATTCAGAGCTTTTCTACCAAAGCGATATCAGGCTGTTGTAACCACTGCGCAAACTCATCGGCGAGTTGTTGGCTGGCGCTGACCGCATCACTCCATACTTTCACGCGCGTAGACAAATCGTGTCCGTAGGTCACAAAGTCGCTGCGATCGGGTAATTTGCCATTGGGTAAAGATTTCACCCATTCTGGGTTCGGTGCCAACAACACCATATTGTCCAAAAACGGGGTGGATGCATGGCGCCACTTCAAGGCTTTATCCAGCCAACCAGGCACCACTGCTTTTTGGAAATGGGGATACAAAACAATGGGGCTGGCGCTTGTCGTTTGGTAGTTCAAATGCAAGTGGTAGTCGGTAATACCGCCGTCCCAATACGCGCCAGTGGGCGCATTTGGAATGTCATGTACCGCTTGCAACACGAAAGGAATCGAGCAACTTGCTTGTATGGCTGGCATAAAGTTGCTGGCGGTTAAAGCTAAGTGTTGGGTTTTAAAGTCTTGCGTGCTAAAGGGCAGTTTTGCATGCGATGCAGAAAACACGATACGTTCTAGCCACGCTCCCATCGCAGGCCGACTTACCAAGTTGGTGAGATACGCCACTGCATATCCCAGAGGTGTCCAAACGCGATGCTCTCGGTTTAATAGATATTTGCCGTGGGATGTCACGACATGTAATCGGTATCTAGGATGGTTCAGCACTTCCTCCATGCGACCACCATAAAAACTCTGCAAGCTGGCGCCAAATGCATCGCTCACTTGCTTGGCACTAGGGCGCTTCTGACCTGGTTGCACGTCATAGTGCTGGTGGATGTAATCGTGCTCCAGTTTTTTCAGACTGTGTACCGAATCGTTCAAACATGCAGTCGCCATGCGCCATGCACCAATGGATGCGCCGACCAGATCTACGGGCTGGTCGCTTTGCAATAACCATCCCCCAAAAATAAATCGGTCTAGGGGGCCTAGTATCAGACCCTTAGGCCCACCCGCAGCGCCTGGAATCACACCGATATGTTCTGCGCGCAAACCATTATTTTGGATATGCTGAAACGCTTTAGGGCCAGCATATATTTTTAGCGCTTTCAATTACGTAAATCGGCTTTGAGTTTGTCACCAATATCTGGCCGCTCTTTAAACGGATCTGGCGGATTATGGCCTTGCACAATGGCTTCCATACGGTGTTGCACATTGCCAAGTGCTTTGGGGTGGCTGTATATATAGAAATGGTCTTTGGTGATGGCATCAAACACCATCTTCGCAACATCCTCCGCACTCACTTTGCCGCTCCCCACAGCTTTGTTGCTCATGGCTTGACCAATCAATTGGCTCTTAGTGGGTTTATCAGCTTTTAACTCGCTAGGCCGATTGCGATGACTTTGGCTGATGCCAGTAGGCACAAAGTAAGGACACAACACACTAGCGCTGATTTGGTCACTGACCAGTTTTAGATCTTGGTACAAGGTTTCTGTCAATGCCACCACAGCATGTTTGGTGACGTTGTAAATGCCCATATTGGGAGGTGTTAACAGTCCCGCCATACTGGCAGTATTGACAATGTGGCCTTGGAAATTTGGGTCCTTGCTTGCAGCCACAAGCATCATGGGTGTGAATAAACGCACGCCATGCACCACACCCCATAAGTTCACGCCGAGCAACCATTCCCAATCAGCCACGGTGTTTTCCCAGACCAAGCCACCTGCGCCGACGCCTGCGTTGTTGAAAACAAAATTCGGTACGCCAAATGTTTGCTGTACATCATCAGCCAGAGCTTGCATTTGGCCTTCGTTGGATACATCCACCAAGCGTGCCATCACTTCTGCACCCAGTGCTTGCATTTGCGCTTGTGCTGCATCCAATGCGTCTTTTTGCACATCGACCAGCACCAGTTTCATACCCAATTGGGCGCCGATCTTTGCGCATTCCAAACCAAAGCCTGAACCTGCGCCCGTTAGAACTGCTACTTTGCCTTTGAAGTTGGAGATCACGATTCATCCTTCTTCATGATGAAGCCAACGCGTGGGAAATGAACATGCACAGTGCCTGCCCGATCATCATGGCGACGCACAGTGATGCGCATTCTTGTGGCTGCCATCAGTTCCCCATGCGTAGGTTCTAGGCCAAATGATTCAGCAGTGATGACGACTTTGGAACCTAAAGCGATGCCATGTAAATCAATGAATGGTTCTTTAGATACATCAACTGGTGTGGCCTTATTGGCAATCTCTAGTGATTGCGTAGAGCTTATTTCTGTATGTGCACCATGTCCAAATTTTTCCATCCGTTCAATCCAAGCACGCACATTTGGGGTAGCGTCGAAAATGCCTGCGAGCGGCGCAACTATGCGTAAGGTGTACCAAGTCGAGTGGTAAGCAGAGAAATCAGCAATCGAGGGAGCGTCTCCCATTAAAAACGGATGGTGATCAAGCATATTGGCCAAGCGTCTTAAATAGCTGCGGTACATGCCTTCAGCATCTGCTGGTGGCATACGTGGCGCACCGCCTCGCATCGTTGCACGGTCTTGCACAAACACTTTGATGTCTTCAGGATTCCACCCAGCCAGCACATGTGCCGCTCCACTGGGTTGGAAGTTGTATGCCATCGCCACTGGAAACACCGAGGTGTCCGCCCATTGCGCCACGATGCGCGCGGCTCCTTTGACGGCTTCTGGATAGAGCGTGGGCGTGGGAGACATTTGCTCAAGCACATCGGATATCAATGCGGTGTCGCAATAAATATCTGCACCGATTTGCATCAACGGTGTACGTCGGTGACCGCCCGTGAGTGCAATCACATCAGGCTTTGGCATGTACATGGGGATGATGACGCTGTGCCATTGCATCTTTTTAAAACCAAATATGAGACGCACCTTTTCTGCGAAAGGCGATAAAGGGTAATGGTGCAAGATAATGTTGGACATGGCTTATCTGTATGGCTGTGTAGGGGCGGATTAAATTAACTTGACCAATTGTTTGCCAAAGTTTTTGCCTTTGAGCAAGCCCAGAAATGCTTGTGGCGCTGCTTCCAAGCCCTGCGCAATCGTTTCACGTGGGTGCAATTTGCCAGTGCCCACCAAAGTGCCAAGCTCTTGTAGGGCCTCGGGCCATACTTCCATGTGCTCGCTCACGATGAATCCTTCGACCCGCATACGGTTCACCAAAATCAAGGCGGGGTTGGTCATGGCAATCGGCGCACCGTCATAACCGGCAATCATTCCGCAGACAGCGATACGGGCAAAGGCGTTGGTACGTAGCATCACCGCATCTAAAACCATTCCGCCTACATTTTCAAAATGGCCGTCGATGCCGTTAGGACATGCGTCGCGCAAAGCTTTGGAGAGTGACAGATAGTCTTTATGCTCTTTGTAATCAATACATGCATCAAAGCCGAGTTCTTTCACCACATAGTCACATTTGTCTTTGCCACCGGCGATGCCCACCACGCGGCAACCGCGTGCCTTGGCCAGGGCACCGTAGGCGCTGCCCACCGCACCACTGGCGGCGCTCACGGTCACGGTTTCACCGGCCTTGGGGGCAATGATTTTGACCAAACCATAGAAAGCTGTCACACCTGGCATGCCAACTGCACCTAGGTACTGACTAAGAGGCACATGGGTGGTATCGACTTTACGCAACATGCCGGGGGCGTTGCCGTCCACAACGCTGTAGTGTTGCCATCCACCCATGCCCACCACTTTGTCGCCCACATGGAATTTAGGGTGTTTGCTGTCCACCACCTCGCCAACGGTGCCGCCAATCATGACTTGGCCAAGGGGTTGCGGCACTGCGTAACTTTTGCTGTCATTCATGCGGCCACGCATATACGGATCCAAACTCAAATAATGGTGACGCACCAAGACTTGGTTTTCCGTGAGGGCAGGCGTTTTAGTGGTCACCAATTTGAAATTGCTTGTAGTCGCTTCGCCTTGGGGGCGGTTGTCTAGTAAGAGTTGTTGGTTGTCATGCATAGTTGTCTCCGTAAGAATAATGGTTAATCGGTTGAAATTTCGTGGTTAGATTGATTGGGTTGTATGGCCCGAGGCACATATTTGAAAGTGCCTGTAGCGTGCGCACAAATATTGCCTTGCGCATCCAGCACAGTGCCTTCGGTAAATGCCATGCTTTTGCTGCGGTGCAAAAGTTTGCCCTTCCCAACAAGTTGTCCGCGTGCAGGTTGCATAAAAGAGGTTTTCATCTCAATAGTCACAACGCCCATGGTTTTGTCCACGCTTCTCGCAGCAGTGGCCATCGTCACGTCTAGAAGCGTCATCAATGCACCACCGTGTGTCACATTGAACGAATTCAAATGCGACTCTTCTGGCAGGTAGCGCAATTCGGATTGACCGTCTTCAAAAAACTCCATCTCAAAGCCTAAATGCTCGACAAACGGGATGTAGGCGCCAAAACTTTCCTGCATAAGTTGCTTTCTTAAAAAGAGTCTTCGGCCATGTTGGCACACGTCATATCGCGTGTTTCCACAACATTGAGCCAGGCTGAAATTTTGGGTAATTCGTAATGGAAGAAAAAGTGGGCGGCATGTCTGCGACCTATATTGGCAGCATTGTCTGAAAGGCTGGCCAATTCAACTTCTAGCCATATCCAGGCCACCACAGTGTGGCCAAACGCTTGCATATAGGGCACTGCGTTTGCCAAAGCCTCTGCAGGAACACCTGTAATCCAAGCCATTTTGGTAGCGCGTCCTACACGTTGAAGCGCTTGCGCCAAAGCATTGGCATGCACTGCAGTTTCTTTTCCTAGTGGCAGGGCGCGCTCAATGGTGGCATTGATCCGTTCTGCTAATAGCTGGAGACCTCTACCCTCTTCCATCAATACTTTACGACCTAGTAAATCTAGAGCTTGGATGCCGTGCGTGCCTTCATGGATCATATTGAGACGGTTGTCGCGCCAATACTGTTCAACCGCATAGTCACGGGTGTAACCATAACCACCATGGATTTGGATGGCCATTGAGTTCGCTTCTAAACACCATTCACTGGGCCAACTTTTAGCAATCGGCGTGAGAACTTCTAACAATAACCGCGCTTCATCGGCTTGCTGTGCATCGCCTGTGTGTTGTTCATCGACTAAGCGAGCGCAATACAACTCTAATGCCAAAGCCCCCTCACCATAGGCTTTTTGCGCCAATAGCATTCGCTTGATATCCGCGTGTTCAATGATGCGTGTCTGGGGTGAAGCAGGGTCTTTTCCTCCTGCAGTGATGGGGCGTCCTTGTGGTCTGTTTTTGGCGTAATCAAGCGAGGCGTAATAACCAGCCAGCCCCAACATGGTGGCAGCCATACCCACGCCAATACGCGCTTCGTTCATCATGTGGAACATGCAGCGCAAACCTTGACCAGGTTGTCCAACTAAATAGCCGATAGCGCCTGCACCTTTTCCATCTAGTCCAGGTGATCGAACAAGATACTTACCTTCTCCAAAATTAAGCAAGGTATTGACAGTGCCGCGCCAACCTAATTTATGGTTGAGGCCTGCAAGGGCGACGTCGTTGCGTTCGCCTGTTAATCGGCCCTCTAAATCCACCAGTTTTTTGGGAACAATGAATAAAGAAATGCCTTTGACACCCGGAATCGTTTTGCCTTGTAGATCTGGAATTTTGGCCAAGACCAAATGCACAATGTTTTCGCTGAGTTCGTGGTCTCCTGTGGAGATCCACATTTTGTTGCCCTTGAGTCGATAGCGAGGCCCTAGTGGGTCTGTTGCAAATTCTTCGCCGTCAGGAGTTGCACGTGTGGTGATATCTGACAGCGATGAACCTGCTTGAGGCTCAGAAAGACACATAGTGCCAGTGAAGCGCCCAGAAAACTCATTCAGCGCAAAAACCTTTTTTTGTAATTCGGTTCCGTGCGCCATTAACAAATTTGCATTGCCAACGGTCAACATACCAGCACCTATGCTTACAGAACCACATGCAAAAAAAGCGTTGGCAGCCGCTTCTATGGTGTAGGGCAGTTGCATCCCGCCAATCGCATAGTCTTGTGCGGCACTCAGCATGCCACTGGCGACATAGGCGTTATGTGCATCTTGCGTGCACTCAGGCAAGATTACTTTTTCCCCATCAAAGGCAGGCTCTTGCACATCCACGGTGCGATTGAATGGCGCAAATTTATCGCGCGCAATGCGCTCACACGTGTCTAAGACTGCGTCAAAGGTTTCGCGGGAATGGTCAGCGAATCGCTCGCGTTGGTTGAGTTCGTTGACCTTGAGCCAATCGTGCAATAAAAAATCAACCGTGGTGCGAAGCGACATACCTTAATGCAGGGCAGTGGGTGGATGAACCAGCAGAGTCTTTAGCAGTCTTCAAGTTTCTTTAGAGAACTTCAAAGATACCTGCAGCACCCATGCCTCCACCAATACACATGGTCACTGCTACCCGCTTGGCACCACGACGCTTGCCTTCGATCAGAGCATGACCTGTCAGGCGCTGTCCGCTCACACCATAGGGGTGGCCTACAGCAATAGCACCACCGTTCACATTCAAACGTTCGGCAGGAATGCCTAAGGTGTCACGACAATACAAAACTTGGACAGCAAAAGCTTCGTTGAGTTCCCACAAATCAATATCGTTCACGGTCAAACCTAAACGCTTCAAGACTTTAGGAACAGCAAAGACAGGACCAATGCCCATTTCATCGGGTTCACAACCTGCCACCGCAAAACCTAAGAAACGACCCAGAGGTTTCAAACCACGTTTGCTAGCGAGCTCT
>SYDB01000032.1 GCA_005786815.1 Burkholderiales bacterium | reverse complement strand
GGCAGGACGTTTGATGGTTTCTATGCGGCGCCATTCTTTGATATGGGCTACTTGCGCTAATTCTGGCCGTGAATCGTTATCAACCATGAGCCATCGGCATGAGGCGTTTTGTGGCGACTCGGCATTGTCTAAGGGTTTGATTTCAAAGCTGCCATGGTAGTGAAATGCAGTCATTTGCCCAACATTGAGTCCATAGGTCATCATGCAATCAAAGGATGATCCCCCTTGGGCCTTCATCGTCTGTTGAATTTGCTGAACCCAAGGCACATAGCTTCTCGCAAAATCTAAAAGTGGTAGCCACAAGCTCATGAGCAATAACCAACAAAGGGCGGCACCTCCGGAAGGCAAGACCAAGCTCTTCCAGATCGCTTGGCGGTGTCTGCCCACGCGCCACTTCACCAGCCATGCCCATATAGCGGTTGCCATCAGCGCAAATACGAAAGCCAAAACGCTAAAACTTGGAACGAAGCCAGGGGCCAAGCGTGCGACATTGGCGGCAGGTTGTGGCGGCCAACCTGTTTGCATAGCAATCCAGATCACCCAGATGATGAAAGCGCAGCCTGTGAAAAAAATAAGCGTGAACCAATCAATAAAAGCAGAAAAGCTACGTCTAAAAGTTGGGAGTGCAAAGGCGGCTAAGGTTGCCATGGGCGGCAATACCAACATCAGCGTTTGGTCTTCTGTGCGGGTCATAAACGCAACGCATAGGGCTAGCGCAATAAACCACAGGGGTAGAACCAAATGCCGGCTCCAGTTCTGCGTTAACCATTGGCGACGCCATTGCCATAGCGTCCACAGAACCAATGGCCACGCGGGCCACATGAACCACACTAGTAAATCAACCAAGCCGCGCCAATTGTTCCAATCTCTTGCCGTTGTAGATATGCGCCAATGAAATAGATCAAAGTAATGGGCGATAGCTGCAATCCCTAAGGCGCAGGCCAATAAGGCATAGGCATACATTCGCAGCAAAGAGGTATTCTCATTTTCTTTGTCGAAAAAAATAATGCATGCGACGCCAGTGGCTAATAAGACGGACAGAGTGGGCGCGCCACTAAAACTCAAGCCTGCCAGAGCCACGACCAAAGCCATAGAGCTCTTGAAGGGGTGGTAGGGAAGGGCGGAAGCTCCCAAAAACGCGCAGCCAAAAAATGAAAACTGCATCAGCATGGGCGTTGCTTCGTGAGACAGCAAGGCCAGGCCCAGGCAGGCGATCAAAGCGAGCGTCGCGCTGTCTGCAATCGTTCTGGCGTAGTCTTTCGGTTTTGCTTCACCCCCAAAAGCAAAAGCAACGGGTTGCGCCCGCGCACCAAGTCCTAAGTAATAGGCGGCTTTCCAAGTGCTAAACATAGTCAAAGCCAATAGCAAGGCGAACGGAATGCGCGCGGCAGATCCTGCTGACAACCAACTCGGTGCTAGGCCAATTGCCCAAGCGCCCATCCAATAAGCTAAGGGGGCATCCAAAGGCAAAGTTTGCCCCCACACAGTTGGGTGCAACCAATTGCTTTGTCCTTGTGCTAATGCCAACATTTGGCCAAAGACTTGGAGTTCTTCTCCCTTCCAAGGTTCTCTACCGACTAAACCTGGAACCAAGTACGCCAAACAAAAAAGCCACAACGCTATGCGCGGCAAAGGCCGAACAGCATTTTGCGCAACGATGGCTGGCGTGGGATCTTGATGTTGTGGCAAAGTCGTGTGTCGTTAAAAACTAGAGGCTATAAACAAAAAAGGCAGCGCCGAAAACGGGCTGCCCTTTGAGTAGGAGGCGAAAGGGCTTACTTGGCAGCCGTTTTGCCGTATTTGTTGCGGAAACGTTCCACGCGTCCACCCATGTTGTCCACAGATTTTTGTGTTCCGGTGTAGAAAGGGTGCGACTCACTGGTGGTGTCTAATTTGTAGAGGGGTAACTCGCGACCATCGTCCATTTTGACGGATTCTTTGGTGTTTGCGCATGAGCGCGTTACAAACTTAAAACCGTTAGACATGTCCACGAAGCACACTTCGCGGTAGTCTGGGTGAATTCCTTCTTTCATGATCTGTTCCTTTTCAACTGCGCTAGCCACACCAGACAATTCCAATGCACTTGGCCACAAAACCCAACATTATGCCATAAATACCTCTTTTTACTGCAACACGCCTAATGCGAACCATAGGCTGAAGACCCCCAGGACAGTCGATAGCGTGACCAAGCCAGCGACCAAAGATCCCTCATACCCCATTCGGTTCGCCAAAACATAGCAACTCGAGGCGGTGGGCAGCGCTGAAAACGCCAGTAAAACACCAGTTTGGAGTGGGTCTAAGTGGAGCCACTTGGCGAGTATCCAAGCCACGATCGGCGTCAAAAAGTGGCGAATCAGTAGGACGGAAACGCCCAACAGCTTTGCTTTTTGCAAACGCCCCAATTCCATGCCAGCCCCCGCCGCCATCAAACCCAAGCTGACCGAGGACGAGCCCACGCGTTGCAAGGTGGGCGCAGCCCATTCTGGGATGTGTAAGCCCACTAAATTGGCAACGAGTCCAGACACGGTTGCCAAGATGAGTGGATTACGAATCAGCTCAGCCAAAAAGCCTTTCTCGCCATGTTTAGCCATGGGCCAGACCGATGCAATATTAAAAATAGGGACGCAAACACCTATCAAGACCGCCATCAAGACTAACGCGGGAGGACCGCCCATTCTTTCGCTGACGGCAAGTGCAATGTAGGAATTAAATCGGAACGCAATTTGAGTGCTACATGCATGCATGCGTGCGTCGATGTAGCGGCCTAAAAACGGTAGATAGGGCAGCGCGTAAGCCATAGCGATACCGCACATGCCCATCAGCACGCCTGCTTGCAGAAAATGTGTCAGGCTTTGAATATCTAAATTGGTACGCGCGATGGTGGTGAACAACAAAACAGGAAACAAAAAGTAATACACCAAGCTTTCAACTTGTGCCCACATCGTGCGGTTGAGTGCCGTAAAGCGACAGAGCAAGTAACCGCACAAGATGAGTGAGAAATCTGGTGCAAGAAGAGGTAAGTAATCCATATGGAGAGAATACCCTGACTTTTTGACCACTACATATTGCGTTTACAGTTATGTTGTGCTGCACGCGCTGAGCGAAGTTTTAATTTAGGAGTTTTGAAATGAATAGTAGGTTACTGGCAACCTTGAGTATTTGTGCTGTGAGTTCTGCTGTTTTTGCGCAGGGCTATCCAACCAAAGCGATCCAACTTCAAGTACCTTTTGCACCTGGGGGCACTACGGACATCATTGCTCGCACCATTGCTGAACCCTTGGGTAAAGCTTTAGGGCAAACGGTGGTGGTTGTGAATAAGGCGGGTGGAGGTGGCGTTATTGGCGCCAATGAAACCGCAAAGGCGCTACCTGACGGGTATTCTTTGGGCGTAGCAACGGTCTCCACCACTGCAGCCAATCCTGCAATCAACACCAAAATCCCGTACAACCCGATTACTGACTTTTCTCCCATCATCAATATCGCAGCGACACCCAACATCATCGCGGTACATCCTTCGTTTCCTGCCAAAGACTACAAAGGGTTTGTGGCGGAAGTAAAGCGCTCGCCAGGTCGTTACTCTTATTCGTCCTCCGGTACGGGCGGTATTGGCCACTTACAAATGGAGTTGTTTAAAAGCTTGAGCGCGACTTTCATCACGCACATTCCTTATCGCGGTGCGGGCCCCGCATTGAACGATACCGTGGCTGGCCAAGTCCCCATGATTTTTGACAACTTGCCTTCTGCGCTGCCTTTCATCAAGGACAACCGTTTGGTGCCCATTGTGGTGGCGGCACCGCAACGTCTGACCGTGTTGCCCAATGTGCCGACCTTCAAAGAAATAGGCTTGGAGCCTGTCAACCGTATGGCTTATTACGGTATTTACGGACCTAAAGGCTTACCCAAAGAAGTGATTGACAAAGTCAATGCGGGCGTGCGTAAAGCATTGGAAGATCCAGCGGTTCGCAAGCGTATTGAAGACACGGGTTCTCTCATCATTGCCAACACGCCAGAACAATTCGCTACACAAATCAAAGCGGAGTTTGACGTGTATAAGAAAGTCGTGTCAGAGCAGAAGTTAACGCTCGATTGAAATAACTTCCAAGTCGCTGTGGTTGCTTCACAAGCCTTTGATCCGAGCATCGACACCTTTATCGATGCCTTGTGGCTAGAAGAAGGCTTAGCGAAAAATTCATTGGCAGCCTACAGGCGTGACCTGCAACTTTTTGATGCTTGGTTATCCCAGCAAAACAGTGCCTCTACGCATTCGCAATTTGGCCATTTATTGCTAGCCAAAGAATCCGATTTACACGAGTACTTTGCCAGCCGTCACGCAACGACCAAAGCAACCTCTGCCAATCGCCGATTAACGGTATTGAAACGGTTTTACCGTTGGGCATTGCGCGAGCGTATGCGCAGTGATGACCCCACGCTCAAAATGTTGGCTGCCAAACAGGCGATGCGGGTTCCTAAAACTTTGACATAGACACAAACCGAAAATTTGCTCTTTTCCACTAATGTAGAAACACCCTTAGGCGTGCGTGACCGCACCATGCTCGAGTTAATGTACGCCAGTGGTCTTCGGGTGAGTGAGTTGGTGAACCTCAAAGTTTTCCATGTCAGCCTCAATGAGGGCGTATTGCGTGTGATGGGCAAGGGCAGTAAAGAGCGCTTGGTGCCCTTTGGCCAGGTTGCGGCGCAATGGCTGGAGCAATACTTAAGTCAATCGCGCCCATCCTTACTGGGCCAACACCAAAGCGAAGATTTATTCATCACCGTGCGGGGCAAACATGCCGGAGATGCGATGACGCGGGTGATGTTTTGGCAATTGATCAAACGTTATGCGCTGATTGCAGATATCAAAGTACCGATATCGCCCCATACATTGCGCCATGCATTCGCCACCCATTTGTTGAATCATGGTGCCGATTTACGTGCCGTGCAAATGTTGCTGGGGCATGCAGATATTTCTACAACAACCATCTACACGCATATTGCGCGAGAGCGACTTAAAACTCTGCATGGGATGCACCATCCGCGCGGTTGAGTGTTGTCGGTGCAATTCAGTGTTAAGCAGGACTTAGCCTAATAGATAACCCAACTCCACCTCAGTAAACCCTGCTCGCCGGCGCGCTTCATGGTTAAAAGGCGGCCTATGTTTTGGTGCGTCGTAGCGCTGAACCAATTCTCCGTATAACGCGACTGGGTCAAGCCCGCGCTGCTCGCATAACCATCTGTACCAATGGTTGCCAATCGCAACATGCCCCACTTCGTCACGCAAAATAATGTCCAAAATTTCAATTGCACGCGTTGCATCAGGCGTATCTACTTTAAGTAGCTTAGCTTGAATAAGAGGTGTGGCATCTAGACCTCTTGCTTCTAGTGTGCGCGGAACCAAGGCCATGCGGGCAAGTACATCGTCTGACGTTCTTTCGCACATTTGCCATAGACCATCGTGGGCATCGAAGTCGCCATATGCATAGCCCAAATGTTTGAGATGCGTATGTAACAACTCAAAATGCTGTGACTCCTCGTAGGCAACGCGCAACCAGTCGGAGTAATACGCATGCGGTAAGTCCTTGAAACGCCATACGGCGTCCAATGCCAAATTGATTGCATTGAATTCAATATGGCACACCGCATGTATGAGTGACCCTAAACCTTGGGGTGTAAAGGGTGTCCGAGTGGGAACTTGTTTGGCGGGAATCAGTCGTGGAAGCGCTGGATGACCAGGAACTTTAATGCTACTTGGCGTTTCAAGATGTTCGCTGGGCAGAACAGCCATTTGGGTATGAGTGACCCACAAAGCCTGAACGGTTTGTATTTTTTTTGTTGGATCTGCAATCAACCATGCAGTTAGCGATGCGGCGCGTAAGCTCATCCTTACAATTGTAGGGATACCAAATAAACAGGAGATAGCCATGGCTGTTTTTCAACTTGACGCACACGTTCCTCAGATCGCAGATACAGCATGGATTGCAGATAACGCCCAAGTCATGGGCGAGGTCCAAATGGATGCGTACTCTAGCGTGTGGTTTAGCAGTGTGCTGCGCGGTGATTCCGACAAGATCAAGATAGGCGAGGGTAGCAACATCCAAGACGGAAGCGTCTTGCATGCTGACATAGGCATGCCTTTGAACATCGGTAAATATGTCACTGTGGGGCATATGGTGCAATTGCATGGTTGCACCATCGGCGATGAATCATTGATTGGTATCGGTGCGATTGTTTTGAATGGCGCCAGGATTGGTAAAAATTGCTTGGTGGGTGCGGGGGCTTTGGTGACCGAGGGTAAAGAGTTTCCAGATGGGTCCATGATTTTGGGAAGTCCCGCCAAGGTGGTGCGTGATTTAACGCCAGAACAAATCGCAGGTTTGCTTAAAAGTGCGCAGCACTATATGGACAATGCCAAGCGTTTTAGAACTGGATTGAAGAAACTGTCTTGATGTCTGAGTTGCATAAATTTTTATTCGAAGGTTTGCCTGTTCGGGGCATATTGGTGCAACTTACCGATGTGTGGCAAGAAATATTAAAGCGGCGTGCGAAAAACCTTGATACTGGCGCGTACCCTGAGCCCGTTCGCCATTTACTTGGTGAAATGACGGCAGCTGCTGTGTTGATGCAATCCAATATCAAGTTCAACGGTGCCTTGGTCATGCAAATATTTGGCGATGGCCCTTTGAAGTTGGCTGTTGTTGAAGTGCAGCCCAATTTGAATGTGCGCGCTACTGCAAAATTGGTCGGAGATTTAGATGGGGCACAGACTTTGTCCACCATGGTCAATGTGAAAAATGAAGGGCGCTGCGCGATCACGCTAGACCCTCTCACCAAATTGCCTGGCCAAAAACCCTACCAAGGCGTGGTGCCGCTTTTTGATGACCACCGTAACAAGTTAGACAAATTCAGCGATGTGCTGCAACACTACATGTTGCAAAGCGAACAACTCGATACCACCTTGGTCTTGGCAGCTGACGACAAGACAGCTGCTGGGTTGTTGATCCAACGTTTGCCTATCAAGGGAGAAGGCAACTTGGCCGCTAAAGCCAGCATGGCGGATGAAGACGAGATTGGTCGTAACGAAGACTACAACCGTATTTCTATCTTGGCAGCGAGTTTAAAAAACGAAGAGTTATTGCAACTAGACGCTGACACGATTTTGCGGCGCTTGTTTTGGGAAGAGAAATTAATACGCCTAGAAACTTTGGCGCCAAGTTTTGCCTGCTCTTGCAGCCGTGATCGTGTGCGCAACATGATTCGCAGCTTAGGCGCAGACGAAGTGGACAGCATTTTGTCTGAGCGCAATGACGTCGAAGTGGGCTGCGATTTTTGTGGCCAGCAATACCGATTCGACGCGGTAGATGCCGCACAAATATTTACCAGCGCAGACAAACAAGTGCCTGGTAGTTCGGCGATTCAGTAATTCAATCTTTGTTGGAAACCAGTTTGGTGAACAACTGGCGCTCGCAAAGTCCGTCCCCACATGTTTCGCACGGGCCAGTCCAACGCACGGGCAAGTCGTCGCGTCTCAGCAAATGTGCCCATTGCGGTGTTTGGGTAGCGAGGCAAAACAATGCGTTTTGTAAACGCATAGAGCCTTTTCCGTAAACAACTTGAAACGCAAGGCCTTGTGTTTGCAAGTAAGCGCGGAGTTCTTGGTCTACACCCGATTGCGCCTCGCTAGGAGAGGCTAGGTCTAGCCCACAGAGCAAGGCGATATCTTCTTGTCCTAAGCTTTGAATATGG
>SYDB01000031.1 GCA_005786815.1 Burkholderiales bacterium | reverse complement strand
TCAATCGCAGCCAAAGCCTGCTGCAATACATCTGCGGGAGCTTTCTTGAATTTACCCTTGCCAGACCGGCGAAAGTAATGGGGTGCTTGGAACAAAGAAATCAGCGCCGCAGTTTGCTCAGCCAAAGTGGCGTTGTCGCTGAAATACTCTTGTGCCAACTCTTGGAAGCTGAATTCGTCCGAAGGGGCAAATTCCCATGCCAAATCAAGTTCTATCGTGGCGCTCAAGGCCGTGGCCTCTGCCATCAAAACATTGGGCGAAGGCTTGTCAAATTTGAGCAAGATATTGGCGGATTTGGCCTTAAGGCGTTTGCCCGATTCCAACTCAATTTGGGCGGAACTTTCGGCCTCAGACAAGATGCGTCCTGTCTGGAATTTGCCAGCGTCTTCAAACAATGCGTACATGCCAGCAATTGTCACACGGCAGGTCTGGTTTCCCAGAGATAATTACCGGATGTCAACGGTGATCCATACCCCCAGTTTGTACCAACGGATTCGTCCGTTATTAAAAGGTTTTGACGGCCCTTTGGCCTTTGGCATTTTTTTGCTGGTGTGCGCGGGTATGTTGACCATGTATTCGTCTGGCTTTGCCAACGGCGCGCGTTTCGTGGACCATGGCCGCAACATCTTATTGGCGGGTTTCATCATGTTCGTGGTGGCCCAGGTTCCACCCCAGCGCTTGATGGCGTTTGCGGTTCCTTTGTACACCGTGGGTGTGGCCTTGTTAATCGCAGTGGCGTTGTTTGGATTGACCAAAAAAGGCGCCCGGCGCTGGCTCAATATTGGTTTTGTGATCCAGCCCAGCGAGATCATGAAAATCGCCATGCCCCTGATGTTGGCGTGGTGGTTTCAAAAACGTGAAGGTCAGTTGCGGCCCTTAGATTTTTTGGTGGCTGGACTGTTGTTATTTGTTCCAGTGGCCTTGATCGTGAAACAACCTGATCTGGGCACAGCTATTTTGGTTTTGTCAGCGGGCGTTGCCGTCATCTTTTTCGCGGGCTTGAGTTGGTTTTTGATTGTTCCACCGATTGTTTTAGGTATTGTTGGCATAGGCTTGGTCGTGTTTTTCGAGCCCACCTTGTGTGCAGACGGTTTTAGATGGCCGCTTTTGCATGATTACCAGCAGCAACGCATTTGTACCTTGCTTAACCCCACGCGTGACCCTTTGGGCAAAGGGTTTCACATCATCCAAGGCATGATCGCGATTGGCTCTGGCGGGTTTTGGGGCAAGGGTTTTATGCAAGGTACCCAAACGCATTTGGATTTCATTCCAGAGCGCACCACCGACTTTGTCTTTGCCGCTTTTAGCGAAGAGTTTGGATTGGTTGGCAATCTATTTTTGATCGGAAGCTTTGCCTTTTTGATCTTGCGTGGATTGGCCATCGCATTAGAGGGGCCGACCCTGTTTGCGCGTTTATTGGCTGGCAGCGTCACGCTGAGCTTTTTTATCTATGCCTTCGTGAACATGGGTATGGTCAGCGGTATGTTGCCTGTTGTGGGTGTGCCGTTGCCATTTATTAGCTATGGCGGTACGGCCATGGTGACGCTGGGATTGGGGCTGGGCATTTTGATGTCGGTCGCCAAAGCCAAACAGCTTGTGCAGTCGTGACGTTATTACCCTCGGCCTCAGTTGTTGGCATTGTTGGCGTTGGCAATATGGGCGGTGCGATGTCGCGTCGTTTGCTCCATCAAGGTTTGGTTGTGCATGTGCACGACATCGACCTCGCTAAAACCGAAGCCCTAAAAGCTCTAGGCGCAATAGTCCATGACAGTGCTGCGTCTATAAGCGAACAAGCCCGCACCATCATCATTTGCGTGGTCGATCACACACAAGTAGACCAATTGCTGGAACCGAAAGGCGCCCCATCTTGGTGGTCGACACTGCAATCAGGTGACACGGTTTTTCTGTGTCCGACCTTGGCCCCAGACTTTGTGGAATCAGTGGCTTCGCGCCTCCGAGCCCATGGCGTTTTCACCGTCGATGCGCCCATGTCTGGTGGCCCGGCGCGTGCCGAAGCGGGCACTATGAGTTTGATGGTGGCTTGTGAAGACGCTGTCTTTGTCAGCCAAGAAAAACTCCTCAACACCTTGTCTAGCCATGTGTTTCGTATCGGAACACGCGTGGGTGACGGCGCGCGCACCAAGCTTGTCAACAATCTTTTAGCGGGTATCAATTTAGTAGGTGCCGCAGAAATCATGGCTTTGTCAGAGCATCTAGGTTTATCGCTAGACACCACCTTGTCGGTGATCGAGCAGTCGAGTGGACAGAGTTGGATTGGCAGTGAACGTATGCGCCGTGCTTTGGTCAATGACTTGGCGCCGCGTGCGCATATGACACTCTTGACCAAAGACACTGGCTTGGCGGTCAATGCCGCCAAAACTGCAGGGTTTCATGGCGTGCTCGGGCCTTTGGCAGCACAGGCTTTTGCCCAAGCGTGCCAAGCGGGTTTGGCCGATGCCGATGATGCGGCCATGCTTCAATGGGTGCGTCAGCAACAAAAATAAGCGAACCCTACAATCAACGGATGATTTCACGCGAACCCACCCTCGAACGTTTAGACGTTGCCCGCCGCCTTTTGTTGGAGCCTTTTGGCTTGGACGAGTCCGACTTGATCCACACGCTCTCGGCAATCAAAGCGCACAAAGTCGATGAAGCAGATTTGTATTTCCAATACACCCGCGCCGAAGGCTGGAGTTTGGAAGAGGGCATTGTCAAAACGGGTTCCTTCAGCATCGACCAAGGCGTGGGCGTGCGCGCAGTCAGTGGTGAGAAAACTGCGTTTGCATATTCAGACGATATTTCGCTGGCTTCTTTGACAGATGCAGCCCACACGGTGCGTACTATCGCCGCCGCTAGCAAAGCGGCCAGGGTGAAAGTCCCCGCGCGCAAAGTCGCGGGTAGCCGTTCGCTCTATCAAGATTTAGACCCTATCGCTTCGCTCGATAGCACCCAAAAAGTAGCTTTGCTCGGCAGAGTAGAAACCATGGCGCGTGCCAAAGACCCGCGCGTGTCCCAAGTAATGGCCGGCTTGGCCAGTGAATACGACGTGGTCTTGATTGCGCGTGCTGACGGCACATTGGCCGCTGATGTGCGTCCTTTGGTACGCTTGAGCGTCACGGTGATCGCCGAACAAAACGGTCGTCGCGAAATGGGCTCCGCCGGCGGTGGCGGTCGCTTCGGTCTTGACCATTTTGACGATGCATTAGCGCAAAGCTATGTGGACGAGGCCGTCAAAGCTGCCCTCACTAATTTAGAAGCGCGTCCTGCACCGGCAGGTGAGATGAGCGTGGTGTTAGGCCCAGGGTGGCCTGGCATTTTGTTGCACGAAGCCATTGGGCATGGATTAGAAGGTGACTTCAACCGCAAAGGTTCTAGCGCTTTTAGCGGTCGCATTGGTAAACGCGTCGCCGCCAAAGGCGTGACGGTTTTAGACGACGGCACTTTGCCGGATCGCCGTGGCTCGCTCAATGTCGACGACGAAGGCAATACCAGCCAGCGCAATGTCTTGATCGAAGACGGCATTTTGAAAGGCTACATTCAAGACGCGATGAACGCACGTCTGATGGGTGTCAAACCCACCGGCAATGGACGACGCGAAAGCTACGCCCATGTGCCTATGCCACGTATGACCAATACCTATATGTTGGGTGGCGACAAGTCGCCAGAAGAAATCGTGGCTAGCCTCAAAAAAGGCTTGTATGCCACCAACTTTGGTGGGGGTCAGGTCGACATCACTTCCGTAAGTTCGTCTTCTCCACCTCGCAAGCGTATTGGGTCGAAAACGGCAAGATCCAATATCCTGTGAAAGGCGCTACCTTGGTGGGTAATGGCCCAGACGCTTTGACCCGCGTGAGTTTGATCGGCAATGACATGGCTCTTGATTCAGGCGTAGGCACCTGCGGCAAAGAAGGCCAAAGCGTGCCAGTGGGTGTCGGTCAACCCACTTTGCGCATCGATGGCTTGACGGTTGGCGGAACCGCATAAAAACTGTAAAACTCGACTGTGATACATTTCAGCCCATGAATTCATAGTGTGACCAATCTGTTCAGCTCCAAAAGACTGCAACAAGAACACCC
>SYDB01000030.1 GCA_005786815.1 Burkholderiales bacterium | reverse complement strand
GCCATCTTTAAACCAGAAATGGCCCCTGCACTTCCTCCGGAAGCTTTGCTCTACAAAGAAGACAACGGCAATTCGGGCCATAAATCTCTATTGGTTTTGGTCCTCATTTGTGGTGCAGTCGGTTTTTCATGGGCACAAGTGCATGACTCTCTTATGACTGTGTGGCTTGAACGCTCAAGAGAGTCAGGGGGAGATGAGATTGTCATCATGTCTCTTACTTTGGCCTCCATCACCGGATTGGCTTTAGCCATCATCAACCGAGTTACAAAAAAACACTTGTTATCTCGCTTGGCCGAACAAGTTACTTTTGTTTTAATGCCCCCTTTGATTTTGATTTTCTTAGTATTGGGAACTATCTTCTTGGGTGTCGCCACTCCAACAGAAGGGGGCGCGATGGGCGCTGTTGGCTCTCTGATTTTGGCTAAAATCAAAAAACGACTCTCCATGGATATCATGAAACAAGCCTTGGACAATACAGCCAAGTTGGCTTCATTTGTCATGTTCATTTTGATCGGTTCCACTGTATTTAGCTTTACCTTCAACGCGGCAGATGGTCACATTTGGGTAGAACATTTGTTTGATGGAGTTCCCGGTGGCGCTTTGGGTTTTCTGATAGTGGTTAACCTGCTAGTTTTCGTGCTGGGATGTTTTATTGATTTCTTTGAAATCGCTTTCATAGTGATCCCCTTATTAGCACCAGTCGCTGAGAAAATTCTCCCCGGCATGGTGCCTGGCATGACTGCTGACCAAGCCATGATTTGGTTTGGGGTGATCATTGCCATGAACTTGCAAACTTCCTTCCTCACACCGCCTTTTGGCTTTGCTCTCTTTTATCTGCGAAGCGTGGCTGCGAAGTTCGACTATGCAGATCGGGTTACGGGTAAACTAATTCCTGCGGTTAAAACCATTGAAATTTATAAGGGGTCAATCGCTTTCATCATCTTGCAGTTGATTATGGTGGCTTGCGTGATCATGTTCCCCAATTTGGTTACTGGTGGCATACAGAAATCTGACACCCTCAACGCCGAGCAAATTCTGCAACAGCTTGAAATGCCCACACAAGAAGATGAGGATTCGATGGCACAACCTGGATCTCAAGAGGAAAATAAAACGGCTGACGACGATCCCATGAAGGCCTTATTAGAAAGCGAAAAGAGAAATAAGTAAAAGCCTACAAGCGCTTTCATCGCAATCTACATCCGTGCTTTGCCAATAAAAAATCCCCGCTTAAAGCGGGGATTTTTTTATAACCCATTGAAAGTTTTAGAGTTTTTGCGATTGCATAAAGCTGTCAAAGCGCGCTTCTGTAAAACGGAACCAAAGGTTTTGCTCGCGGCGGAAATTGTCGTAGTCTTGATAAACTTTTTTCCAATTTTCGTTTTTGGCATTGAGTTCACTATACAAAGCCATTGATTCCTTGAATGCCAAGTCCATTACATCCTTAGGGAAGGGCAAGACTTTAATTTTTGCGGCAACCAACTCTTTTAATGCGCCAGGGTTCTTTGCATCGTATTTAGCTTGCATATTCGAATGGGCAAATGCAGCCGCATTTTTGATAATGGCTTTGTTCTCAGAAGATAAACCCGCAAAGGCTTTATCGTTGACGAATAAATCGAGTTGAGGACCACCCTCCCACCATCCTGGATAGTAATAAAAAGGAGCCACTTTTCCGAATCCTAATTTTTGATCATCATAGGGACCGACCCACTCTGCTGAATCAATAGTTCCTTTTTCCAAAGCAGTGTAGATTTCACCACCGGGAATATTTTGAGGAACACCGCCCATACGCTCAATGACTTTTCCAGCAAAGCCACCAATACGAATTTTTAGTCCCTTGATGTCTTTGGCGGACTTAATCTCTTTTCGATACCAACCCCCCATTTGGGCACCAGTATTTCCCATCACGAAATTAACGATGTTGTACTTGGCGTAGAACTCACGCATGAGTTTCATTCCGTTACCTTGGTACATCCAAGCGGTCATTTGACGGCTGTTCAAACCGAAAGGAATGGCACAACCTAATGCAAAAGTCTCATCTTTGCCAAAAAAGTAGTAGGGGGCTGTGTGGGCGCACTCTACTGTGGCGTTTTGTACGCCGTCCACCACACCAAAAGCAGGCATCAATTCACCGGCAGCATGCACGCTGATCGTGAATCTTCCTCCCGACAATTCACCTACTTCTCTTGCAAAGTCCTCTGCTGCACCATAAATGGTGTCCAGTGCTTTTGGAAAGCTAGAGGCCAAGCGCCAACGGATGGGGGCGCCTTGCGCATGAACGACTGGGGCTACCCCAGCAGCTAACACACCGGCAATACCAGTATTTTTAATAACGGAACGACGATCCATGAATGACTCCCAAGATTAATGAAAATTAAAGAATTACTTGCTGTACGCGTAAATAAATTCTCATTAAATTATAGGAAAGCAAAATCTAACCCTACATCGGGAATACCCGTTATTTATTCCTTCAAAAATAAGGCTTTTGCTTTCACGCAGACATCTAATAGAAACGTTTACGAATAGAGGCCTCTATCCCTTGGGCATCAAGTCCTAACTCAACTAATAACTTAACAGGGTCTCCATGCTCGGTAAAAACATCAGAAATGCCTAACACCAAGACAGGTTTTGGTAACGCAAGCATTTGTAAAACCTCAAGCACTGCCGAACCTGCCCCGCCCATGGTTGCCCCCTCCTCCAAAGTGACCAACGCATCGTGCTCAGTAGCAATGTGCGCCAGCAGCTCGATATCAAGTGGCTTGGCCCACCGCATGTTCACCACTGTCGCGTTCATTGCTTCGCCAACTTCCAGGGCTGGATACAACAAAGTGCCAAACGCCAATAATGCAATACGCCTATCACCTAGGGTAGATTGTTGTACCTGACGACGTATTTCTGCTTTTCCAAAGGGTAAGGCTTTCAAGCCTGCCTCAACAGGTACGCCAACACCAGAACCTCTGGGATAACGCACAGCAACACAGTGGTCTTGCTGGTAGGCAGTTGTGAGCAATTGGCGGCATTCATTCTCATCAGCAGGGCAAGCAATGCTGACATGGGGAATACAACGCAGATACGCAATATCAAAAACACCAGCATGTGTTGCACCATCCGCACCCACAATACCCGCCCTGTCAAGAGCCAACACCATAGGTAATTTTTGCAACGCAACATCGTGTATGAGTTGGTCATAGGCCCGTTGCAGAAAGGTAGAGTAAATTGCCACGACAGGTTTAACGCCTTCACAAGCTAAGCCAGCAGCAAATGTCAAAGCATGTTGTTCGGCAATTCCAACATCGTAATAACGGTCTGGAAAGCGCTTGTGAAACGCCACCATGCCAGAGCCTTCACGCATCGCTGGCGTGATGCCTACCAATAAAGGGTCGTGCTCGGCCATATCACACAGCCATTGGCCAAACACTTGGGTAAACGTAGTTTTTGCAACTGTGGTGGAGGGCACCAAGCCGACTGCGGGGTCAAATTTACCGGGGCCGTGGTAGGCGACAGGGTCGGCTTCAGCCAATTCATAGCCTTGGCCTTTTTTGGTCACCACGTGCAAGAACTGTGGGCCTTCTAGGTTCTTAAGATTTTGTAGAGTTGGAATAAGCGAATCCAAATCGTGACCGTCTATAGGGCCGATGTAGTTAAAACCAAACTTTTCAAACAATGTTGCAGGTACCACCAAGCCTTTGGCCTGCTCTTCAAAGCGCTTGGCTAATTCAAACAAAGGTGGTGCGCCTTTGAGCACTTGTTTGCCAACTTCTTTGGCAGTTGAATAGAAGCGCCCACTCATCAGTTGCGCCAAATAACGATTCAATGCACCCACGGGTGGGCTAATCGACATATCGTTGTCATTCAAGATCACCAGAAAACGAGCATTGGTTACGCCAGCGTTGTTCATTGCTTCAAAGGCCATGCCAGCGGTCATCGCTCCGTCACCGATGACGGCGATCGAATGGCGCGACTCGCCTTTTTGTACCGCCGCCATACCCATGCCGAGCGCGGCAGAAATACTCGTAGATGAATGCGCAGTTCCGAAGCTATCGAACTCGCTTTCACTGCGACGTGGAAATCCACTCAAGCCGTGTCGCTGGCGCAAGGTAGACATTTGCTCGCGTCTACCCGTCAAAATTTTGTGCGGATACGTTTGGTGGCCTACATCCCACACCACCCGGTCATGCGGCGTATTGAAAACATAGTGCAAGGCAACTGTTAATTCAACAGTACCTAGGTTGGAACTCAAATGTCCGCCTGTCTGCGCGACGCTCTTTAATAAATACGCACGCAGTTCATCGGCTAGGGGCCCAAGTTGTTGTCGCGGCAATGCACGCAAGTCTGCAGGAGAGTTGATCGTATTGAGTAAGTTTGACATGTTCACGTTTTCCGATTCACCACACGTTGCGCCAAAGCAGCGAGGCTATGCGCAGACTTCAAACCACTGTCTTCAAGGGCTTTAAGGGCCTCATGGAGCAATTGCTCAGCATATTTTTGGGCTTGGGCTAATCCAAGCAAGGATACATACGTAGGCTTGTCATTGGCCGCATCTTTTCCTGCTGTTTTACCCAAAGTGACAGAGTCAGCCGTCACGTCCAAGACGTCGTCCACCACCTGAAACGCCAAGCCCATCGCTTGACCGTAACGCTCTAAACAACTCCAAGTTTGTGCACTGATATTTCCGCAGACAGCGCCCATCATGACGCTGGCTGATAGCAAAGCACCCGTTTTAAGGTGGTGCATTTCACGCAATTGCTGTTCATTTAAAGCTAACCCCACGCTTGCTAAATCAATGGCTTGGCCACCTGCCATTCCGTTAAAGCCTGCCGCTTTAGCCAACAACCGACATAAACGCGCCTGCACTTCATCAGGAATATTCGTGAGGCCGTGTGAACCAGTTGATGGATTATTTTCAGGTGTGAGCAATTCAAACGCCAAAGCTTGCAATGCATCACCCGCCAACAAAGCTTGTGCCTCACCGAAATGCACATGAACTGTGGGTTTGCCTCGCCGCAACACATCGTTATCCATGCAAGGCATATCGTCGTGCACCAAGGAATACGCATGAATCAACTCAACGGCACAGGCCGCACGCAAGGCTGCAGCGTCTAGCACTTTGTCTTCGACGCCATTGGCCACCGCTTCACGTGCAGCCAATACCAAGAGGGGGCGCAGCCTTTTGCCGCCATCCAACACCGCATAGCGCATGGCCTGT
>SYDB01000029.1 GCA_005786815.1 Burkholderiales bacterium | reverse complement strand
TGATGTTGGGCAAGGTGACATAGCGGGGTTCGTTCAGGCGCAGGTCTGTAGTGATAACCGCGGGCAGACTAATAGAGAGCGTCTCTAAACCGCCGTCGACTTCGCGGGTGACGCTGGCTTTGCCGTCTGCTACTTCTACTTTCGATGCAAACGTAGCCTGTGGCAGATCAGCCAAGGCTGCCAACATTTGGCCGGTTTGGTTGCAGTCGTCGTCAATCGCTTGCTTGCCCAGAATCACCAAGCCGGGTTGTTCTTTATCTACCAAGGCTTTGAGCAATTTGGCAACGGCCAATGGTTGGAGTTCTTCGGTTGTCTCGACCAAAATTCCGCGGTCTGCGCCAATCGCCATGGCAGTGCGCAGTGTTTCTTGGCATTGGGTCACGCCGCAAGAGACGGCGATCACTTCGGTGACCACGCCTTTTTCTTTCAGGCGAACGGCCTCTTCCACCGCAATCTCGTCAAACGGGTTCATGCTCATCTTGACGTTGGCAATGTCGACTCCGGTGTTGTCTGACTTCACGCGAACCTTCACGTTGTAGTCGACAACGCGCTTGACTGCGACCAAAACTTTCATGGTGAGAACTCCAAAAAATAATGAAAACTGATTGACGTTTACGTAAACGTCACATTCTAATATCTAAACGCCAAACTTTAGCACGATCGTGCTTTTTCTTGCCGCCTCAAGTGGAATTCGGCAAACCTTTTCAGGTCACATGGATCCTATTTCTGTCGTTTTGAGAAGCTGCACCTCATAAGGCGCGAGCGCCAAGAGTACGCCGGCTTTTCTTAATGCTTCAAGCGCCGCCATATTCACATTGGATTTAACCAAGCCCTGGCCGTGGGCTGGGTCGCCCAGCCAAAAATTGAGCTGAAACCGCAAACCTTGGGGCGCCACCTCAGCCAATAAAGCCATTGGCGCTGGATCGGCCATGACCAGGTCGGCCGACATGGCAGCGTCAACCAATAGTTTTTGAACCGCGTCCACATTGCTGTTCAGACCTACCCAGAACATACAGTTTTGTAACAAATGGCTGGATTCAAGCGACAGGTTTTCGACCCGTTGCGTCATCAACAGCTCGTTAGGGACGACGGATTCGACGCCGTTGACAGCGCGCACCAGGGTGTAGCGGGTTTTGATATCTGTGACCCAGCCCTCAAAACCATCCACCCGCACATAGTCGCCAATACGCAACGAGCGCTCTAACAAAATCACAAAGCCGCTGACATAGTTGGCCGCCAACTTTTGCAAGCCAAAAGCAAGCCCCACCCCCAAAGCACCACCAAGCACAGACAAAGCGGTGAGATCAAAACCTGAGACCGATAAGGCCACCAGCATGCCGATTAGCAATAAGAAGGCGCGCATCGCGTTTGACGCGACCTTACGCATAGACAAATCGGTCAACGCTCTGCTTAGAACCTTGGACTCTAAGAAAGCAGACAGCCACAAAGTCAAGACCAGCACAAAACTGGAGCTAACCATGACCTCCAGCACGTGAAGCAAAGACACATGTGACTTACCGACAGAAAACTCGATAGCGTCTAGCTCTTCTCTCACCGGTTGCAACAAGCCAGTGATCCACATCACCGCAAAAGCCCAAGCCAACCAAGAAACTGCACGCTCAATCAAACGCGCACCATGCGACTCAGGAAACACCGAAGTCAAAACACGGGCAATGAGTCGAATCACCGCCAAGGCCAAAAGCACCGGCACCGCCAGTTTGAGCAAAGCCACGCTTTGGAACTTCACCAAAATAGTTTTGCAAGCCAGCGTAAAAACCAAAGCCATCACAGGAAACAGCAGTCCATCCACCACACGGCGGCCAAACAAGATGGAGTCGCGCGTGCCGCCTCGCCCAAGCGCCCAGGCACACACCCAAGCCAAAGCCAATGACGCGGCCAAGACCATTAACTCCATCGGCATGGACGAGTTTTGTAAATCTAAAAAAATCTCTTGCAATGCATTCATGGTTTTACAAATCGGCCAACACGCGCAAATGTGCTTCTACGCTTCTACCCAAAGCACTCAGCGCATAACCGCCCTCTAAGCACGACACAATGCGCCCTTTGGCGTGGCGCTTAGCGATATCGCAAATGCGTTGGGTGATCCAGGCATAGTCTTGTTCGGTAAGCCCCATTTGCCCCATATCGTCTTCACGGTGGGCATCAAAACCGGCGCTGATAAAAATCATCTCGGGTTTGAACTCTTCTAATCTCGGGACCCAATAGTTTTCAACCAAATCTCGCACATCCATGCCACGTGTGTATGCAGGCACAGGGATGTTCACCATGTTCGACGCTTGCTTCTCAGTACCTGAATACGGATAAAACGGATGCTGGAAAAAACTCACCATCAACACATGCGCGTCATTCGAAAGAATATCTTCTGTGCCGTTACCGTGGTGCACATCAAAATCCACCACAGCCACACGCGCTAAGCCGTGTTGGTGGATCGCATGCTTCACCGCCACTGCTACGTTATTAAAAAAACAAAACCCCATCGCTTTGCGCCGCATAGCATGGTGACCTGGCGGACGCACTGCACAAAAAGCATTGGCCAATTCGCCGTTGATCACCGCATCGGTAGCCGCAATCGCAGCGCCTGCTGAATACAAAGCGGCTTCCCACGTGTGCGAATTCATAGCGGTGTCTGGGTCGACGTGTGCATAAGCTGGGCCTGATGCAGATTGGTCTTGAACCAAGCGTTGCGACGTTAAACGCAGGTGGTCGATGTAATCCACATCGTGGGCCAAAGCCAAATCATCAAATGAAGCGGCAGGTGCTTCGATGGCTGTCAAGCCAATGTCCAACCCACTCATTAGCAAACGCTCTTGAATAGCGTCTAGTCGCTCAGGACATTCAGGATGTCCGGCGCCCATTTCATGTCTTCGACATTCAGGATGTGTGTAATAACCTGTTTTGTGCATATGCGTGATGAATGTATCGAACTCAGCTTAACATGCAAGCCTAGCTTTTCCTCTATTTTCCGTCGCGTGAAACTCCCTATTCTGCTCACCTCTTTTCCGATGCGTTTCTTAGTTTTTTTTGCTGTCTTCTTCGCTTGCACATGCTCCTCTGCTGCACTAGCTGCTGTGCATGGCAAAAAACATAAGCCCCACCAGATTCGCACCACGCCGTTTAGCCCACGCGCTGAGTTGGCACAACTAGCTAGTGATATTTCTCAAGACCAACAAATTCCAGTGGCTTGGGTACGCCACCAACTCAGTAACGCAAGGCGCGTGCAAGGGCTTGAAAAATTGGTGATGCCACCGCCCACCTCTTCACCCAAAAATTGGACGGCTTATCAGGCGCGTTTTATCGAGCCGCGCCGTATAGAAGCTGGCGTGAGGTTTTGGCAAACCCACAAAGAAGCCTTAGAGCGGGCGCAAAACACCTATGGCGTACCCGTTGAATTGATCGTGGGAGTGATTGGTGTAGAAACCTTTTATGGGCAACACATGGGCAAATACAAGGTCCTCGATGTGTTGACTACATTGGCACTGCATTTCCCACCAGAACATCCGCGTGCACAAGAGCGACAAGCATTTTTTAAATCGGAGTTGGGATACTTTTTAAAAATGGTGCATGCACAACCTAAACGACAAGTCGCCATCACAGGCAGTTATGCGGGCGCTATGGGTTGGCCGCAGTTCATGCCGTCGAGTTGGACGCGCTTTGCTGTCGACTTTGATGGTGATGGACGGATTGATTTACTCAAAAACCCAGTAGATGCGATTGGCTCCGTTGCGAATTACTTCAAAGCCTTTGGATGGCAAACGGGAATGCCCACGCACTACCCCGCGCAATTTGACGAGGCCAAGTTAGACAAATCCACACTACTAGCACCAGACATATTGCCGTCTTTCAGTGCTGCCAGTATGCAAGACAAAGGTATGGTGCTGACTT
>SYDB01000028.1 GCA_005786815.1 Burkholderiales bacterium | reverse complement strand
GCAATCAGGATTTTTTTGAACATGCTTAACTACCGAGGCTTAAGCGATGACAAACAAAGGCGCGCCGTATTCCACCGCCTGGCCGTTTTGGGCCACGATTTGGGTAATGGTGCCGGACTTGTCAGCCTCAATTTCGTTCAAGATCTTCATCGCTTCGATGATGCAAATGGTCTGCCCCTCTTTGACTTGGGTTCCTACTTCCACATAAGCGGCCGCCTCTGGGCTCGATGAACGGTAAAAAGTACCTACCATAGGCGACTTCACCACGTGGCCGTCCGGCTCAGCGGCAGCAGCGGTTGCAGTGACTTCCGCTGGCGAGGGCGCCACAGGCGCAACCGGTGCTGGGGCCAGAACTGTCGATGCAGAAGCGCTTGACACAGCGGGCTGGGCGACATGCATGGCCTGGGATGGACCACTCTTGACGATGCGAACCTTGCCTTCTGCCTCAGTGATTTCAAGTTCAGAAACATTGGAGTCGGAGACCAGGTCGATCAGCGTCTTGAGTTTTCTCAAATCCATAAAATACCTTATTTGTGACCAAAGAGGGTCTAATTTACACCAATTTCAGCTTCTTAGGCCCAAGTCTGGATCTCTTGGGCGCTTAATTTGCCCAATTTACGCTGAATAAGACCCCCATTTGCGTCTAACACCACGGTAAATGGCAGCCCGCCTTGTTCATTGCCTAATAGTCGGCCAAGGTTGGTGCCCAACATGCCCGCCAATCCAATGGGATAGCTGATAGCATTTTGGCTCAAGTACTGCCGAACTCGGCTAGGCTGGTCAATGGCCAATCCAACCATTTGCCAGCCTTTAGGTGAATTTTGGCGGAAGAAGATGTCCAATAAAGGCATTTCCTCTACACAGGGCGCGCACCAAGTCGCCCAAAAATTTATCACCAAGGGCTTGCCTTGGAGGTTTAGCATTTTCAAAACTTGGCCATCCGGGGTGTCAAACTCGGCTGACCAAAGGGCTTGTTCTGCTTCCAAACCGAGGGCAGACGCTTGCTTTCTTAAAGCGACACCGGCGCCCCCCAAAGCGGCCAAAATCGCTACGCCTCCCAAAACTACATTCCGTTTAGTGAGGTTTATTTGCATACATCTTCCTCCATCAATCGCTTAACTGCTTGCAAATCACCTCTTTGCGCACGCCCTTGACTATCTGGCTTTAAAGCGCCACGCACGTCGTCACGGTCATAAATCATCAGGTGGACCAAAACTTTTTGTACTGCGCCGTGCTGCTCCAATCCTGGGCAAGCGCATAAAACACTCAGCGCGTCAACCGTATCGCCATGAAAGCCTTGAACCGTGCTCACGTCGTAGCGCACTTGTTTGTCTATCAACTTCAACTCGGCGGACTTTGAATCATCACAAAAAAGTTGCAGGTAAATGTCTGACAACTCCGTCGCCGTGCCGCGCCACACAGCGCCGCCAAGGTGGGGGTTGAACTCGGCCATGCGCTCCATCCACATACACGCCAAGGCGCGCAAAGCTCTAAGCGCAGCGGGTTGGGTATCGGCGCAAAAGGTGTCTATGTAGTCACGCACGGCTTCTTCTAATACATCGTTAGATGGCAAGGGCGCGCGACCTGAGAGGCCCAGCTGTTTGATCGCACGGCGCTTGGCCGGGCCATATTCCAAGCCCTCTTCCACCACCATTCGGGCAGCGGTAGCAGCGATCTCAACTTCGGTCGTGTACATAAGAGGCATATTGTCGCTCGCCCTCTAAAATCGCTAGATGCATATACATATATTGGGCATGTGCGGCACGTTTATGGGCGGCCTAGCTGCATTAGCCCGAGAGGCCGGTCACAAAGTCACCGGTTGCGACGCTGGCGTCTACCCCCCCATGAGTGACCAACTGCGTGATTTAGGCATCGATTTGGTGGAAGGTTTTGCCGCCGACCAAATGCAATTTCAACCCGATATGTATGTCATAGGCAATGTAGTGTCGCGTGCACGTTTGGCTGACGGCTCACCTAAATTTCCTTTGATGGAAGCTATTTTGGAAAGCGGTGTGCCCTACACCAGTGGACCGCAATGGTTGTGTGACCATGTACTGCACCACCCTAGCAATCCGAGACACGTGATGGCCGTTGCCGGCACACACGGCAAAACCACGACCACCGCCATGCTGACCTGGATTTTGGAAGCGGCTGGTTTGCAACCTGGATTTTTGGTGGGCGGCGTGCCTTTAAATTTTGGAATTTCGGCCCGCTTGGGCCAAACGCGCATGGGCCAAGCCAGCTCGCAAGGCGCCAATGGCCAGATCCAACGCACGCCTTTTGTCATTGAAGCCGACGAATACGACACCGCGTTTTTTGATAAGCGCAGCAAATTCGTCCATTACCGCCCTCGCACCGCGATTTTGAACAACCTCGAATTCGACCACGCAGATATTTTTGACAACTTGTCGTCCATTGAGCGGCAGTTCCACCACCTTGTGCGCATAGTTCCAGCAAGTGGTCGATTGGTGGTGAATGCGGATGAAAAGAGCTTGCAACGCGTGTTGAACATGGGGCACTGGAGCGGTGTCAGCCAGTTTGGTGTGGGGCAGGCCGCAACAAAGTTTGCACAACAAATTTCTGATCCAACAAGTACTAATGCTCAAAACAGCGGATCCAATACACCCAACAATGCCAATGCAAACACGTTTTGGTCTATCCAAGGCCCGCCTAACGACTTCGCCGTTATTCACCAAGGCAAAGAATTAGCCCGCGTGCGCTGGGACATCACCGGCGTGCACAACCAACTCAACGCATTGGCCGCCATCATCGCTGCCGAGCATGTGGGTGTATCGGTACCCCAAGCCGCTGAAGCTTTGGCCACTTTCCAAAATGTCCGCAGACGCATGGAGGTTCGCGGGACGGTTGAGCGCCCGGGCGGGTCTATCACGGTCTATGACGATTTTGCGCACCACCCCACAGCGATACGCACAACCCTCGACGGTTTGCGACGCAAAGTCGGGCCAAATGCGCGCATCTTGGCGGTGTTCGAGCCGCGCAGCAACACCATGAAGCTCGGCACCTTGAAGTCCCAATTGCCTTGGAGTTTGGAAGAAGCCAACTTGGCAATCTGCCATTCCGGCGGCTTGGATTGGGACGCGCGTGAAGCTTTAACTGAAATGGGCGCTCGCGCTCAGGTGGGTCATACAGTCGACGAAGTGATCGCCCAAGTTGTTGCCGCTGCACAAGCTGGCGACCATGTGCTGTGTATGAGCAACGGCGGGTTTGGCGGCATTCACGACAAGCTTTTGAAAGCGCTTGGCTGACAAATGTCACCCAAGCAACTCACCACAAAATTTTTAGCGACTAGAAAAAGCTACTGCACCGCTTGATACCAAGAGGGAATTCAGCGTCTAGCTGCCACCGCCTCAGACAATACCTTCAAGCAATTTGCCGAATCGTCCCATCCCAAACAGGCATCGGTGATGCTCTTGCCGAATTCGAGTTGGCCCACATTGTCTTTACCAGGCGTGAATTTTTGGGCGCCGCCTTGCAAATGGCTCTCGATCATCACTCCAAATACATGCTGTGAACCCGAGCGAATTTGCTTGGCAATGTCTTTTGTGACATCGATTTGGCGTTCGTGCTGCTTGCTGCTGTTGGCGTGGCTGCAGTCGACCATCAAGCGCGCGGGCAACTTGGCTTTTTCTAATTCTTGACACGCGGCATTCACACTTGCTGCGTCATAGTTAGGCGCTTTGCCGCCACGCAAAATGATGTGGCAGTCTTTGTTGCCCTTGGTTTGCACAATCGCGACTTGGCCGTTTTTATGTACCGATAAAAAGTGGTGGCCACCGGCTGCAGCTTGAATGGCGTCTGTTGCGATCTTGATATTGCCGTCTGTGCCGTTTTTAAAACCAATCGGCGCCGACAAGCCTGAAGCCAATTCGCGGTGCACTTGGCTCTCCGTCGTACGCGCGCCAATCGCGCCCCAAGCGATCAAGTCGCCAATGTATTGCGGGCTGATCGCATCTAAGAATTCGCTACCCGCAGGTAGGCCAAGACGATTGATCTCAATCAGCAACTGCCGCGCAATGCGCAGGCCTTCGTCGATGCGGTAGCTCTCGTCGAGGTAAGGATCGTTGATCAAGCCCTTCCATCCCACGGTAGTTCGTGGTTTTTCGAAATACACACGCATCACGATTTCCAAGCTGTCAGCATACTTGTCACGCAAAAACTTGAGCTGGCGCGCGTATTCCAGCGCAGCAGCAGGGTCGTGGATGGAGCAAGGGCCAATGACGACAAGCAAGCGATCGTCCCTGCCATACATGATGTTGTGGATGTTTTTGCGGGTCTGGGTGATCAGCTTTTC
>SYDB01000027.1 GCA_005786815.1 Burkholderiales bacterium | reverse complement strand
AATTTGCTGTCGGTTTGAGTGATGTTAGCGCCTAAGTTGGATAAACAATAAAAAACCCGACGAGGCGGGTTTTTTATTTGTGCAAAGCCAAATTACTTCAACTTGGTTTCTTTGTATTCCACATGCTTGCGAGCTTTGGGATCAAACTTCATGATCGTCATTTTCTCGGGCATGGTTTTCTTGTTTTTGCTGGTCGTGTAGAAGTGACCGGTACCGGCGCTGGATTCCAGCTTGATTTTTTCGCGTCCGCCTTTGGATGCCATGATCTTTTCCTTTTAAATGGTGTGAATCAAGCTTGACCGCGGGCGCGCAAATCTGCGAGCACAGCATCAATGCCGTTTGTGTCGATCAGGCGCAAAGCTGCGCTAGAGACGCGAAGACGAACCCAACGGTTCTCGGTCTCGACCCAGAAACGGCGGTATTGCAGATTCGGTAAGAACCGGCGCTTTGTTTTGTTATTGGCGTGGGAAACATTGTTCCCCGTCATCGGGCCTTTACCCGTTACTTCACATACGCGTGCCATGTGGACACTCCATGATTTTCTAAACGGAACTGACTGGCGTCAGTTCCTCACCTCGCCAGGTAGGGTGGCGGTAACCCGAAATTGCTGCTTGATCTAGCCCAGAACAAAGGGATTTCATGTGCATCTAGGATGTACTTGAAAGCCCAAAGTGGGAATTACCTCACTCCAACAAAGCCTTAGATTATAGCCAAAAACTCAGTGCGCGCCTTGTTCTAGGAAGCGCTGGGCGTCCAAAGCCGCCATGCAGCCCGTGCCAGCGCTGGTAATGGCTTGGCGGTAAATATGGTCTTGCACGTCTCCGGCAGCAAAAATACCCGGGACGCTGGTCATGGTGGCAAAGCCTTGCAAGCCGCTGCGGGTGATGATGTAGCCGTCCTTCATGTCAATTTGGCCGGCAAAAATGTCGGTGTTCGGTTGGTGTCCGATGGCGATAAAGCAGCCTTGGAGCGCAATGTCGCGGGTTGCACTATCGGTCGTGCTTTTGAGACGCACACCCGTCACGCCAGAGGCGTCGCCCAAGACTTCGTCTAAGGTGCTATGGGTTTCTAGGACGATTTTTCCAACCGCTACTTTTTCCATCAGCTTGTCGATCATGATCGCCTCTGCCTTGAATTTGTCGCGACGGTGGACCAAATGCACTTTGCTGGCGATATTGGACAAATACAGGGCTTCTTCCACCGCGGTATTGCCGCCACCGACCACGCAAACCACTTGTTCGCGGTAGAAAAATCCGTCGCAGGTGGCGCAGCCAGAGACTCCGCGGCCCATAAATGCTTCTTCTGAAGGGAGACCCAAATATTTGGCGGAGGCCCCAGTGCTCAAGATCAAGGCGTCACAGGTGTAAATGCCGCTATCGCCTGTGAGGGTAAAAGGGCGCTTGGAAAAATCAACTTTATTGATATGGTCGAACACGATTTGCGTGTTGAAGCGTTCTGCGTGCTGTTGAAAACGTTGCATCAAGTCAGGGCCTTGCACGCCATGGACATCCGCAGGCCAGTTATCTACTTCGGTGGTGGTCATCAATTGGCCGCCTTGGGCCATGCCCGTGATCAAAAGTGGTTTTAAATTGGCGCGGGCTGCATAAACAGCAGCGGTATAGCCCGCAGGGCCGGAACCGAGGATCAAAACTTGTGCGTGTTGGGTGGAAGACATGAAAAAAGTGCTTTTCTGAAGAGACAATTAATCTTTGATTGTAAGAACCCTGCCCAAGCCCTTATTTGTGAGGGGATGGCCCTCAGGTAAGCTTCGCTTCTAGACATGACTTATTCGCTCCACACTTTAAACAACGACCGCCGCTCCAACGCTTCCGATGGCGATCTCAAGCCCACAGGCTTTCGACGCTTTGCCCAAGAAATCGCGCTGACAGCGGGTTTTGTTTTCATGGCCTTCTGGTTGCTGGCGCTCTTGACCCATTCGCCACAAGACCCCGCCTGGAGCACCTCTGGTTCGGGTGTTGGCGTCAACAACTTTGGTGGACGTTTTGGCGCGTGGTTGGGTGATCTGAGTTTCTTCTTGCTGGGATATTCGGTTTGGTGGTGCTTTGCCGCTGGCTCGGTGTCTTGGTTGGCCGCATTGGCAAATCGACTGCGTGAAGACAGCGATTCAGATGCAGATACCGTTGCCGACACCCAAAGCTGGCGCCACACGCGTTTTGCGTTTTGGGCAGGCTTGGCGTTGTTGTTGATCTCCAGTGTGGGCTTGGAGTGGACACGCATGTACCGCTTTGAAGCCAACTTGCCTGGGCATATCAGTGGCGGCGTGCTAGGGTATTTGGTGGGGCCTTTTAGTTTGAAATGGTTGGGCTTTAACGGTTCGGGGCTGGTATTTATCGTGTTTGGTGTGGTCGGTGCATCATGGGTGTTTCGTTTCTCATGGAGCCTGACTGCGGAAAAATTAGGCGCATTGATCGACGGTTGGATAGAGGCCTGGCGTGAACGCAGAGAGCGCGAACAAGATTTGGCTTACGGATTGGTGGCAGCGCGTGAGCGCGAGGAAATTGTCCATGTCGAGCGCGAAGAGATTGAAGAGCATCCGCCCATTGCCGTTGTGATGGACACTGAAAAGGTGGAGATGCCCAAAAGCGCAAGGGTTGCCAGAGAACGGCAAAAACCTTTGTTCAACGACATGGTGGATTCGCGTTTGCCGCAAGTCGATTTGCTCGATGGTGCAGTCGCAAGGCAAGACACCGTCTCTCCCGATACGCTCGAGATGACGAGCCGCATGATCGAGAAAAAGCTGAAAGACTTCGGCGTAGAAGTGCGGGTGGTTGCTGCGTCGCCGGGCCCTGTGATT
>SYDB01000026.1 GCA_005786815.1 Burkholderiales bacterium | reverse complement strand
TCATCCTTATTTGGAGGCTTGAGAATTTGTTGGAGAACAAACGAATTCTTTCGCTCGCAGATGACGCGTTAAAGTCTAAATCGTGAAAATTTGATGACAACGCGTTTAATGTGCGTTGTCTAAAAAATTAGAAAGCTTGGTAACGATGCCCTATTTCGCGATACCAATTAGCCCATTGCGCTAATCCATCTTTGATGTCAGTAGTCGCTTGATAGCCTGTGACGTGTTGCAAACTTGTCATATCAGCAGATGTATTGGGTACATCACCCGCTTGCATAGGCAAATAATTTAAAACTGCTTTAACACCCAATGCACTTTCTAGCGTGTGAATAAAGTCCATCAATGGAACCGGAGTTTGATGGCCAATGTTGTGAATGCGATACGGCGCATGGCTGATATCTGGCAAAGGCTTTTCTTTAGAGAACGTGTCTGAAGCGTCAGCTACGCAATCGAGTGCGCTCACAGTGCCTTGCGCAATATCGTTCACAAAGGTGAAGTCGCGCGTCATCTCTCCGTGGTTAAACACTTTGATAGGTTCGCCCTTCAAAATGGCCCGTGTGAACAACCAAGGTGCCATGTCGGGACGCCCCCAAGGGCCATACACCGTGAAGTAACGCAAGCCTGTGACTGCCAAGCCATACACATGGCTATAGGTGTGCGCCATCAGTTCGTTGGCTTTTTTACTGGCCGCATACAAACTCAAAGGATGGTCTACCGGATCTGATGGTGCATAAGGCATCTTGGTGTTGGAGCCATAGACGCTAGATGAACTGGCAAATACCAAATGCTCCACCGCATGCTGACGACAAGCTTCCAACACATTAACAAACGCCATGATGTTGTTTTGTAAACAGGTTTGTGGATGGCTCAAGGAATAACGCACACCAGGTTGTGCTGCCAAATGAATGACGCGTTGTGGTTTGAAGTCTTCAAATAAGGCTTGCGTCTTGGCTGCGTCTGATAAATCTAAGTGGGCAAACTTAAAATTGCAGGCTTTTTGTAATTCGGCCAATCGATCTTGCTTGAGAGCTGGGTCGTAATAGGTGTTAAGGCTATCCACACCGAGCACTTCGTCACCACGCGCGAGAAGTTTTTGGGTGGTGTGCATACCGATAAAGCCGGCGGCACCCGTGAGCATGATTTTCATTGGGCTTCTTTCTTTTGAAAGTGCAGGCCAAAACAAGTAGCAATCACACAAGCAGAAAAATACACTGTCCAAAAAGAAAACACGATGTCACTCAAAAAATGGTTACCCTGCAAGATGCGTCCCAAACCAACAAACGAACCCAATACCAAACCCACTAAAAGCCAATAA
Source organism: Burkholderiales bacterium (assembly GCA_005786815.1). Lineage (GTDB taxonomy): Bacteria > Pseudomonadota > Gammaproteobacteria > Burkholderiales > Burkholderiaceae_C > Limnohabitans. The sequence goes on along the minus strand of SYDB01000026.1, from coordinate 2,278 downwards.
CGGCGCTTCAATACCCAAGCCAAGCTGAGCCAATAAAAACCCATAGCAGCGTGGCCACTGACAAATGAGCAATTGGTATCACACTCTTGGGCGGGTTGCATGGGAGGGGAGTACAAGCGCTCGCCACCAAAGCTTTGCACTTCAAATGGTCTAGCCCGCCCCCAGTGCTCTTTCCATACGCCATTGACTATGAGGCCAGGGCCCACGAAGAGGACTACCAATAAAAATATGGCCATTCGTCTGTGTAATAGGTTCACTAAAACTTTTTTTGTAGCACCACTGGCAAAAGACCAAACCAGATAAACCAACAAAGCACCAATCACCCAAAAATGCATCTGCGCAAAGAGTACATAAGAAAACAAAACGATGGGATGCTTGTCAAAGGTAAAGCCAAGTTCTGGTGTGAAGAATTGTTGGCTCACCCACACATCTGCGTTAGGCATGGCTACAAAGAAAGCGACACATCCCGCAAAGCACAAGAGGTCTAGCCTAAAGAGGTGTTCCATCGTGGGCAGGGGTAATTCGCTGAACTTCAATGCACGCTTTCTGGGAGGAAGTGGCTGTATTTAAGGGCTATCGCACTAATTTCGTAAAATCTTGCAGTGCGGCTAATCAAAATTTTACTTGCTCTGACCACCAGCTGTGTCTTTTTGGCCTGGTGGTTCACCCATGGGATGCCAGCAAGCCTTGCACAAGATTTTTTAGCACTGCCTTGGACGGTTTTAGCCTTGGCCATCTTGGGTTTGGTTCTCACCTATTTATTACGTGGTTGGCGAGTGTGCCGCGAGTTCAAGCAATTTCCTAAGATGCGTTTTGGTGCTGCCTTGCAGGTAGTGCTTTGGCATAACGCATCGGTCAACGTGATGCCATTTCGTTCTGGTGAAGCGGCTTTTCCTTGGTTACTCAACCGTCGGTTTGATATTTCACTCACGCGTGCAACCGCTTCCCTTTTGTGGTTACGCATACAAGATGCTTGTGTAGTGTTGATGTTAGGCGTTTGGGTGCTTGCTGATATCGAACTGCTTTTGCGTGTGTTGCTAAGCGTCGGGTTGGTAGTTGCCGCTTTCTTATTCGCTAAATGGAGTCGAGTCGCCTCACCAACGCCTTTCACCCAATGGCCATGGAAATACGTGAATGGATTTAGGCAAGCATTGGCTGAATCCAATGCGCACTCACCAGAAGGTTGGTGGGTCACATTGGCCAATTGGTTGATCAAACTCAGTGTGCAAGCGATGCTGTTTGCAGCCTTACTTCAGGTTGGGTTTCAAACCGGTTTGGCAGGAACGTTTGGCGCTGAACTGGCTGCTGTTACTCCCCTACAAGGCGTCGCAGGTATTGGTAGCTATGAAGCCGCCAGTGCTGCCGCCATGCTGCCATGGGGTGTGGAATGGTCGGTAGGATTGCGTACCGCACTGGTGGTGCATCTGGTTGTGCTTTTTTGTGCTTTGAGTTGTGCTGCGATAGCTGGACTTGTTTCTGCTTTAACACCCGCATTACAAACTGATGCGGGTACATAAATGAATTGATGAACTACCTGACTACATGAACCCTTCTACTTTTATGTCTACAACTTCTACATTGCCTGACCATTCCCTCTCTATCGTCGTGCCGATGCACAACGAAATGGAGAATGTGGCGCCTTTGGTCACACGCGTTGAAGAGTGCCTAAGCAACTACCCATGGCCTTGGGAATTGATCTTGGTGGACGACGGCAGCACCGACGGCACGCGCGAAGCGATTGAGCAAGCTGCCAAGCAAAGCCAAGGGTTTGTGCGTTTGGTAGAACTCGCGCGCAACTTCAAACAAACTGCTGCCATGCAAGCGGGCATAGATGCTGCCCGGGCAGATGTCATCGTGACCATGGACGGTGATTTGCAAAACGACCCCGTCGATATCCCACGCATGGTGGCCAGACTATTGAACGAAGAACTCGATTTAGTCGCAGGCTGGCGCAAAGATCGTAAAGACAATATGGTGATGCGCAAGATTCCTTCGCAAATTGCGAATGCATTTATCGCGCGTATGACGGGCATCGCACTCAAAGACAACGGATGTAGCCTCAAAGTGTTTCGCGCCAGCACCTTAAAGCGTGTGCGTTTGTATGGCGAGATGCACCGTTTTATTCCGGCTTGGTTGTCTACCGTGACATCGAGCAAGCGGATTGCACAAGAAGTGGTGACACACCATCCACGTATCCATGGAGTATCCAAATACGGTATTTCGCGCACCTTTCGTGTGTTGCTGGATTTGTTTTTTGTCTATTTCTTTATGCGCTATC
>SYDB01000025.1 GCA_005786815.1 Burkholderiales bacterium | reverse complement strand
GTTTGTCGACACATTCAACGGGTTTTTTGAATCTAGTAATGCAACCGCAGCATTCGGTGTCTTGCAAGCCGCAGGCTATAGCGTGCATATTGCGTCTAAAGAAGCCCATTCTGGCAGCCAAGGTCACCTATGTTGTGGGCGAACATTCCTTGCGAACGGCATGGTGGAGCAAGCGCGTGAACATGCACAAGCATTGGTCAATGCTCTACTTCCTTTTGTGCAAAAAGGTATTGCTATCGTGGGCCTTGAACCCTCATGCTTGCTAACACTCAGAGACGAGGCTTTGGTTTTAGGCTTGGGCGAATCAGCTAAATTAGTCAGCGCGCACGCTGTGCTGTTTGAAGAGTTTTTAGCATCCGAGCACAAAGCTGGAAAGCTAGAGGTCTTAAAGCAAAACTTAAAACCTGCTGAAAAAGATATCTTGCTACATGGCCATTGCCATCAAAAAGCGTTTGGTCTGATGCCTTCAGTTTTGGATGTAATCAAACTCATTCCCAAAGCCAACCCACAATTGATTGAAAGCAGTTGTTGCGGTATGGCGGGAAGTTTTGGTTATGAAGCGTCGCATCTGGATGTATCAATGCAAATGGCTGAACTCAGTTTGCTACCTGCCATTCGCCAGCAACCCGATGCAATTGTTGTCGCTGATGGTACGAGTTGCCGTCATCAAATCGCAGATGGTGCAGCCCGCGAAGCGATTCACGTAGCGCAGTTGTTAAGCGACCATTTATTGCGGCACTAAGCACCATGGGGCTTGGTATTCCACCAAGCCCATCCATAGCGCCCAGCCTGATGTCAGGATAAGCGCCAGTCCCGCGAGTCGTACACCCCAATCACCGTTGGAATTTCCAAAACTAGAAGAGCCACGCATACGCAACCACAACCAAGGACCGAGGGTCAGCACGATTGCGCTGCCTAAAGCAAACAAAGACATGACTAATGCGCCCTCTAGAGGGTGGTTAGTCAGTGCAGCAACTAACAAAGCACCGTAAAGCAAACCACAAGGTAGCAAAGCCCATACGACTCCAAGTAAAACAGGGCCACCATGGCGCAACTTCACATGCGCCGTTTTACTTTGCACTTTTTGCCAAATCCAACGGCCCAATACATCCACAGCGAGAGGTTGCGCAGCTTTGATCAGCAAAAGCAAGCCTAACAAAAAAGCCAGCATATGGAAAAGTGTCCATACAGGACGAAAAATTGCAGACTGTGTGCTGAGCCAGCCCACGCCTTGCATCGTCGATGCAGCCAAAGCACCTAAGGCCCCATACCCAATAACGCGTCCTAATTGAAATAGCAACATGGCACGCGTACCTGATCCAGCATTTTGCATTTGTGCAGATCTACCTATACCAGCACAAGCCGCACCACACATTGCTAAACAGTGGGGACCGCCGGCAAACCCCATAAGCAAAGCAGTTAACGCCAAGGTGGTGTGCATGCCAGCGACTCTAAGACGTTGACAAAATTACCTAGTGATGCGCTAAGTTAAGACGTGCTCTCGCCTCTTCGTATTCACGCTGGAGGCGAGCCACTAAATCGGCTGTTGGCAAAACAGCCTTGACGGCCCCAATGCCTTGGCCGCAACCCCAGATGTCTTTCCAAGCTTTCTTGGCGTCACCGCCAAAATTCATTTTGGAGGCATCGCTCTCAGGCAAGTTCTCAGGGTCTAGTCCCGCATTGCGGATCGACGGCGCCAAATAATTACCGTGCACCCCTGTGAATAAGTTGCTGTAGACGATATCGTCCGATGACGCTTCGACAATGGCCTGTTTGTATTCTTCGGCGGCACGGGCTTCTTCGGTAGCAATAAAGGCTGAACCGATGTAGGCAAAGTCAGCTCCCATAGCTTGGGACGCAAGAATGGCGCCGCCATTGGCGATCGCGCCACTCAAGGCAATCGGGCCGTCAAACCATTCACGGATTTCTTGGATCAAGGCAAATGGGCTTTTGACACCTGCATGGCCGCCAGCGCCAGAAGCCACCGCGACCAAGCCGTCAGCACCTTTTTCAATCGCTTTTTTAGCAAACTTGTTGTTGATGATGTCGTGCAAGACGATGCCACCATAGCTGTGGGCAGCGGCATTCACGTCTTCACGCGCACCCAAGGAAGTGATGATGATTGGCACCTTGTATTTCACGCACATGGCCATGTCGTACTCAAGCCGATCATTGCTCTTATGCACGATTTGGTTGATCGCAAACGGAGCAGCAGGTTTGTCTGGATGCGCGTGGTTATGGGCAGCAAGTGCTTCGGTGATTTCGATCAACCATTCTTCCAGTTGCTCAGCCGGGCGCGCATTGAGCGCAGGCATAGAACCCACCACACCGGCCTTGCATTGGGCAATCACCAACTTCGGGTTGCTGATGATGAACAAAGGCGAAGCAATGACGGGAAACTTCAGTTGCTGCAAGACTGCTGGCAATTTAGACATGTAAATCCTTTGTGAGGAGTCGTTTATTGGGAAGGATATTTCTTGCGAATAACGCCAGCGATTGCGTCTAATGGACTTAGAAAGCTTAGAAAGCTTCTAAAGCCATTTCAGTCACGCTATCAGCACCAGCGACGATGCTGTCGCGCAAGCCTGGCGCTTTCGACAAGATATGGTCGGCATAAAAGCGCGCCGTGGTGACCTTGGCTTGCATGAAGGCAAGGTCGTCACCCTTGGCGATATGTTCCAACGCCACCAACATAGCCCGTGCCATTTGCCAGCCGGACATCAGGTTACCCGCGAGCATGAGGTAAGGCACGCTACCGGCATAAACCGCATTGGGATTAGTTTTGCTCTCGGTCACAAAGAACTCCACCACATCTAAAAACGCTTCACGCGCTGCAGAGAGTCGCTTGGCCACCGCATGGCAACGGGCGTCGCTGTGGGCTTTGAGTTGTTTTTCGGTTTGTTCAATTTGGCCAGCGATAGCTTTGGCCGTTTGGCCGCCGTCACGTGAAGTTTTGCGACCAACCAAATCGTTGGCTTGAATGGCGGTAGTGCCTTCGTAAATCGTCAAGATTTTCGCGTCGCGGTAGTACTGCGCGGCACCGGTTTCTT
>SYDB01000024.1 GCA_005786815.1 Burkholderiales bacterium | reverse complement strand
CTATGGAAGCCAGAATGCGCGATGCATCGCAAAAATCACAGAGATAATCGCATCTAACTATCAGCTTTTGCCCGATCGCCACGGGCCGCTTGCTTGTGATTCGACTCTCTGAACTCAAACTGCCACTTACTGCGCTTCCTGTAAAAGCGCGACGCGCATCTGATGCACCTGCTGAAACGGATGAGGATCGTAAATTAGCGCCTCATCCTATAGATGCGCTTCGTCAGTTGGCTGCGCATGCGTTAGGTATAGATGAAGACGAGGTTTGTGATTTAACCGTTTTCAAACGTAGTTTTGACGCACGCAAAAAAAATTTACTGGTTGTCTACATTGTTGATGTCACTATTTCTGATGATGCGCTTGAGAAATCACTATTAGCCAAACACGTTAAAAACTCCCACATTCAAGCGACTCCTAATATGACTTGGCTGCCACCCGTGCATGCACCGGCAGATTGGGGCAAAGAAAAACAAGATAGACCCGTGGTTGTCGGCTTTGGCCCTTGTGGCATTTTTGCCGCACTGGTTTTGGCGCAAATGGGTTTAAAGCCCATCGTGATCGAACGCGGCACACCTGTGCGTCAACGCACCAAAGATACATGGGGACTATGGCGCAAACACGTCTTGAACCCACGCAGCAATGTGCAATTTGGTGAAGGCGGTGCGGGCACTTTTTCTGATGGCAAGCTTTACAGCCAAATCAAAGACCCACGGCATTTAGGGCGCAAAGTGATGCAAGAGTTTGTACGCTTTGGTGCGCCTGAAGATATTTTGTTTGCCGCGCATCCGCATATCGGTACCTTTAAGTTAGTCAAAGTGGTGGAAGGATTGCGCGAAGAAATTATTCGATTAGGTGGTGAGGTACGGTTTGAGCAGCGGGTGGTTGATATCGAATATGAGGCCAACTCGATAGCCGCTTTGCGTATTCAAGACTACGCTACTAACGAGACCTACACCCTCCCCGCGCACCATGTGGTGTTAGCACTTGGCCACAGCGCGCGCGATACCTTCACCATGTTGCACCGCCATGCAGTTGCCATGCAAGCCAAACCGTTTTCAATTGGCGTTCGGATTGAACACCCACAAAGTGTGATTGATCGGGCGCGTTGGGGGCAACATGCTGGTCATCCGCTGTTAGGTGCTGCAGATTACAAACTGGTACACCACGCTACCAATGGACGTGCTGTCTATAGCTTTTGTATGTGTCCTGGTGGCACGGCGGTAGCGGCCACCAGTGAAGTAGGACGCGTAGTGACAAACGGCATGAGCCAATATTCACGCAACGAACGCAATGCCAATGCAGGCTTAGTCGTAGGCATTGACCCCACCGATTACCCCACCGATCCAGTTGCATTTGAAGCGGAACTTGGCCAAGAGATTGGCAATGCTGTGCGTCACGACACTCCTAATGCAGTTGATACATTCCACCCCCTGTCTGGCTTGGTCTTACAAAGGCAACTCGAAGCAGTCGCCTACACATTGGGTGGCAGCAATTACGAAGCACCAGCGCAACTGGTGGGGGATTTCATAGCAAACAGAGCGTCAACTGCGTTAGCTAGCGTCGAGCCCTCCTATAAACCAGGAGTGAAGATGGTTCATCTCAATGATGCACTTCCTAGTTTTGTTACGGATGCAATGCGCGAAGCTTTACCACTCTTTGGACAAAAAATAAAAGGCTTTGATATGCATGATGCGGTGATGACGGGCGTTGAAACACGCACATCTTCTCCGCTAAGAATTGATCGTGATGATGTCAGCTTGCAAAGTCCAAGCATTGCCGGACTTTATCCTGCTGGCGAAGGTGCAGGCTACGCCGGTGGCATTCTTTCAGCAGGGGTCGATGGGATCAAGGTTGGGGAAGCAGTTGCTAATGCAATATTTGTAAACATTAACGCTAAGAGGCCCTAAACACTTGCGTGTCTGCATAAAAACTCGCTACTTCATTATCTGGCCACCATCCTGGTATGCCCAACACTGGCAATGGCAAAAAGGGCTTGGTGGCCAAGAAGTTGGGTTGCAAGTTACTAGCTAACCAATCGTCTAACGCTTGATCATCTTGTGCTTCTAAATCTGAAGCGATGCGGTACACATGCGCAGTGATAGATTTGTAGGGGGTTACTAGCTTTTCCAGCAAAGCATGTCCGAAGATAACAATGTGCGCGTTTTGCCACTCATCGCGCAATTGAACAAATAGTTTTATCCAGTCACGATCTTGCAAGGCTTGCCATAACGCATCAGAGGATTGCAGTAACAAAACATTTTCATCAAACAAGGTCAAAGCGTCGCGCAATGGTCCGCGCGTAGCACCCACGCCTTGCGAAGTAATTTCTTGCGCTTGTAGAAAATTCAAACGCGACTTTGTCTTTGGAAAGCGTAACCAGCACAAGCCATTAAAAAAGTCATGCAAGTTGTCTCGTGTAGGAACGCGCTTATGGGAATAAATAAAAGCTTCATAAGCAATATCGCTTGGCAGTTCACCTTGAGAAACAAATTCCACCGCACCCCCAGAGCCAAGAGTGAGGGTGGCACTGGCTCGGGCGATTTGGCGAGCGAAGCGAGTATGAGCCCGAACAGTGTCACCCTCGCTCTTGGCGCTATGCGCCGGAGAAATATCCTTTAGTAGACCAGTAGATCCACCCGAATCATTTACAAGCAGAGATCTATGGACAGCATTCAAAGCAGAACAAATATTGCCATGCTCTGCAACAAGTTCATAAGTAAGAGAGCCAAGTCCTCGCCACCCCGCAAACCAAGGCCGAGCCCAATAAATACGCTCTACACCAAACGCCAAGGTAAAGACTCACCACTGCGAAGCGGCTTTAACTGCGCATCGCCAAACGCAAAACTCTCTGGCGGCGTCCAACTCTCTCTGCGCAGAGTGATCGTGCCCATATTGCGGGGCAAACCATAAAAGTCTGCGCCATAGAAACTTGCAAAGCCTTCGAGTTTGTCCAAGGCATTCACCTGATCAAACGCCTCCGCATACATAGGCATCGCCGCATGCGCGGTGTAGCAACCTGCACATCCACTGGCATGCTCTTTTAAATGTGCTGGGTGCGGCGCGCTGTCTGTTCCTAAAAAGAATTGCGGCAAACCACTGGTAGCCGCTTTCACCAAAGCTTGACGATGCGTTTCGCGCTTCAACACCGGCAAACAGTAAAAATGGGGACGCACGCCACCCGTAAAAATTGCATTGCGGTTGTAGAGCAAATGGTGCGCGGTAATCGTGGCGCCCGTATGCGTTGCGCAGCTCTCCACATACTGCGCAGCCTCTTTAGTCGTGATGTGCTCGAACACAATTTTGAGTTCAGGAAAATCTTTGCGCAATGGAATAAGTTGTGTATCGATAAACACCGCTTCGCGGTCGAACAAATCGATGTCTGGTGAAGTGACTTCTCCATGCACCAGCAATAACATGCCAGACTTTTGCAAGGCTTCTAGTGTTTTGTAAATGTGGCGCATATTCGTCACACCCGCATCGCTGTTGGTCGTGGCACCAGCGGGGTACAACTTGGCGGCAACTACGCCGGGTTCCTTGGCGCGGTAGATTTCCTCTGGTGCTAAGTTGTCAGTCAAATAGAGGGTCATTAAGGGTTCAAAGTGCACGCCTTTTGGAATTGCGGCTTGAATACGCGCTTTGTAGGCAGCAGCTTGTGATGCAGTCGTTACTGGCGGCTTAAGGTTAGGCATGACGATGGCACGGCCAAATTCGGCAGCAGTGTGCGGGACCACTGTTTTTAATACTTCGCCATCACGCAGATGCACGTGCCAATCGTCTGGGCGGGTAATTGTGATTTCGTTCATTAGAAAGTGCCGTATCAATGTTGCAAGATCTTGTTCAAAAACTCTTTGGTACGCGGTTGGCGGTTCTCTGGATGGTTGAAGAATTCGACTTTGGTGCAGTCTTCCAAAATCTTGCCACCAACGTCCATAAAAATCACACGGCTTCCCACTTTGCGAGCAAATCCCATTTCGTGGGTTACGCACATCATG
>SYDB01000023.1 GCA_005786815.1 Burkholderiales bacterium | reverse complement strand
TCCAGCCAATCGCTAAGTCAACAATAGTGGTGTCTTCGGTTTCACCTGATCGGGCCGAAACAATTGCTGCGTAGCCAAGCTCTTGCGCGACTTTCCACGCTTCGAGGGTTTCGCTCAAAGTGCCGCGTTGATTAGGCTTTAACAGCACGGTATTCGCTGCTCCAATATTTGCAGCCTCGCGTATGAGTTTCGAACTTGAGACTAAAAAATCGTCGCCCACAATTTGCAGCCGATCACCAATAGCTTGTGTAAAACGCGCAAAACCCTCTGGATCATCTTCAGCCAGTGGGTCTTCGATTGACACGATGGGATATTTCGCAATCCAACCCAGCAGCATCTCGATCAGTCCTTCTGAATCCAATGCACGAGATTCCAAACCCAGACGGTATTGACCAAGCTTGCCAAATTCTGAGGCGGCAATATCAAGCGCAATAGCAACCTGTTCACCTGGAATAAAGCCAGCGCGCTCAATAGAAAGCACCAGCATTTCCAGAGCTTGCTCATTGCTAGAAAAGTCGGGCCACCAACCGCCTTCGTCTGCTACGCCAAAAAGTGAGCCACGTTGCGCCATCAACAATCCCGCATGGCGATAAACCTCAGCCGTCCACTCAAGGGCTTGTGCAAAACTGCTAGCACCAGGGCACACCACCATAAAGTCTTGTACATCGACCCGACGACCTGCGTGTGCACCACCACCAAAAATTTGTATTTGCGGCATGGGTAGGCGACCAACTTTGCCTTGGCCTAGGTAGCGGTAAAGCGCAAGACCAGAGGCCTGGGCCATCGCATGCGCTGCAGCCATGGAAACGGCCAAAGTGGCATTCGCACCTAAGCGTGTTTTGTTCTCCGTGCCGTCAAGGGCAATCAGGGTTTGGTCCAGTGCGAATTGGTTTTCAGCATCTGTGCCAATCAAAGCCTTTGCAATTTCTCCGTTGATATGCCCTACAGCCTGCAACACATCGAGACCACCAAATGGGTTTCCACCGTCTCGTAACTCCAAGGCCTCGCGTGTGCCTTTGGATGCCCCTGCTGGAGCGATCGCCCGACCTTTGGCGCCATCTTTCAATGTCACTTCTGCTTCAACTGTGGGGCGACCACGGCTATCCCAAACGCGACGACCGAGGATGGATTGGATGGCAAAAGTAGTCATGTGTGGAGTTCCTCTGCCCAAGCGTGGGCGATATCTTGCAGTTGTGAGGGAGGCTTGACTAGCCAATTGGTGGCTACGCGCCTCACTAAATTTTTTTGGGTGTCTTGTGTGATGTATTCAACAGGCGACTTGCCGTCCACGCGAGCAAGTAACAGTCCTGGGAGAAGACGGGTAGTTCTGACTTCAAGTGCTTGCGATTGCTCCCAATCGACTCCCTTTAAATAGGCTTGGGCTAAGGCACTAAAGCTAATTAAAAAATCGGACGTGGATGGCGGAGTCCACAGGCATTTGAGCAGCAAGTGGTTGAGGCAAAACGCCAAGTCAAATGCAGGGTCACTCCATGTGGCGCATTCCGCATCCAATAAAACAGGCCCGTTCTTACCTAACAAAATATTTTTGGGGCTGACATCGCCATGCACCAGAGTTTTGGCGTTGTCCTGCGTTTGCGCGACCAGCGCGTGCAATGCGTTAGCGAGGTGAGGGTGTCTCTCGGCAGTAGCCATCAAGTAGGGAGCTAATCGGATTTCATAGAAAATTTTCTCAGTCGGAAATTCTGTTGCCATCTCAGGCCGTTTGGCTGCATAACTGTGGATACTGGCGAGAATTTCCCCAAGTTCCTTGGCAGTTGTGATGTCAACGCGTCCCGCATGCAACTCTTTTTTCCAAAGGCGAAAGTCTGAGGGCGACAAGTAACGCATCACCAGCACACCGAGTTCTTCGTGTTGCCCCAATAATTCTGGCGCACAACCTGTAAAGGCCATTTGGGCCACTTGTAACCAACGCGCTTCATACAGATTGCGCTCGACCGGTGCACGCCAATCGGCCGCGACCCGAAGTTTGGATAACGCGCGCTTGGCGCATACAAAACCATGTTCTGTTTCGACGCACCAAATATCAGAGGACACGCCCCCCGTCAGTGGACTACCTTGTAGTGCGCTGGAGTTTGTAAGACCAAGTTCTTGTAGGGCCCGCACGAACTCTTTGGGTACTTCTTGTGAAGACATAAACGGGTAGACTCAGCCGAGGTTACAACAAGGAATCAAAATGAAACCCAACAAAATTAAGCAATTATGGGCGCAAGGTAAGCCTGTCACTTTAGGATGGATCTCCGTCGCCAACAGCTTCACCGCAGAAATCATGGCGAGACAAGGTTTTGATGCTGTGTGCGTGGATATGCAGCATGGCGTGACTGACTTGGGTTGCTTGATGGAAATGCTGCAAGCAGTTTCCGCCACCGATGCCGCCCCCGTGGTGCGTGTGGGTTGGAATGAACCAGCCGCCATCATGAAAGCGTTGGACTTTGGCGCTTCTGCCATCATCGTTCCGCTGATCAACAACGCTGCAGAGGCTCGCAAAGCTGTTTCGGCTTGTCGCTATCCTCCAGTAGGTGACCGCTCGTCAGGACCCGTGCGTGCTTTGCAAATCCACGGCCCTGAGTATTTTTCTAAAGCCAATGATGAAATTCTGTTGATGGCCATGATCGAAACCAAAGAAGGCTTGAACAATTTGGAAGAGATATGCGCCACCCCCGGGGTCGACGTCATCTATATCGGCCCAGCGGATCTCTCGTTTGCTCTTGGGTTGGCACCACGCTCTGACAATCCAGATCCCTTGCATATGTCAACCTGTGATCGCATCAAAGAAGTCGCCCATCGCCACGGCAAGAAGGTGTGCATGCACTGCGCGAGTGCAGAGTTTGCCGCAGCATCGGTCAAGCGTGGGTTTGACATGGTGATGATCACGTCAGACCTTGCCTGCATGATCGCTGGTGCCAAAAAGCAAATCACCAGCTTTCACGAAGCACTCAAAGGCAGTTAAAGCGCGTTTAGCTATGTTCGGGCGCTGGCACTTGGCTACGGTCAACTCCCGCCAAGCGTTCCATCACCGCGCATACCGCTGCGGTGTCTGACATTTTCATGCCCTGCGCCACCGCAGCGGCGTGGATGTTGGACGCCAATGAAAACAAAGGCGTGGGGCAATCGATGCTTTGGGCATACTGTCCAATCACCGACAAATCTTTGCCCATGGTGACAAACGTAGCGGACACGTTTTCGTCGTAGGTGTTTTTCACCATCATGGGGCCACGTACTTCAAAGATGCGTGAGGTCGCTGCGCTGCCACACAACACGTCATAAATCGTCTCAGGCGCAATGCCAGCTTTCATGCCAAAAGCCATGGCCTCTGCGGTGGATACGTTATGAATGGCCACCAATAAATTGGCCACATACTTCATACGACTTCCGTTACCAAATGTCCCGAGGTGATGCGCAACGCGTCCCATGGCTAAGAGTGCTGGACGCATGCGGTCATAAGAGGGTTTGTCGCCGCTGGCGAAAAAAACCAAATCGCCCTTTGCAGCTTGCGCGCCGGTTCCACTGACAGGGCAATCCAAAAGCGTGACGCCTGCAGCGGTCAGAGCTTCATAGGCTTGTTCTTTGTCGCTCAATGCCAATGTGCATGTGTCGGCCACTACGATAGGGCGACCCACTTCGGTCAAACCATTGGAACCAGACATCACTGCATGAAAGGCTTTGGGTGTGGGCAAAGAGGTGACGACTAAGTCACATTTGCGCCCTACATCGGCGGGTGAAGTGGCTGCTTGCAGTCCTTCTGTTTCGAGTGTTTTGATTTTTGCCGTGTCGACATCAAAACCGATCACCTTAAAACCTTTACCCATCAAATTGCGTGCGTAAGCCGCACCCATAATGCCAAGCCCAATAACGCCGATAGTTGTATTCGTCATGTTGTCTCCTCTTATAACTGCCAAACAATGAAGTAATGCTAGCATTCGCCCCATTAAAAAGGAGACTTACATGAAATTCACCATGCGTATCGTCGTTAGTTTTATTGCTCTGCTGTTGTCTGTTGCTTCTATAGCCCAGACTTACCCTAATAAACCGGTGCGCATCATCGTGCCTTTTGCAACAGGTGGTCCTACGGATTCCATGGCGCGCATCTTGGCCCAAAAATTTACCGAAGGTATGGGTCAATCCTTTGTAGTGGAAAACCGTGCAGGTGCTGGTGGCAATATTGGTATGGGTATGGGCGCCAAAGCTGTACCCGATGGTTATACGCTGACCATGGTCATCAGTAGTTTTGTTGTCAACCCGAGTCTTT
>SYDB01000022.1 GCA_005786815.1 Burkholderiales bacterium | reverse complement strand
CTTTGATGAGCTCATAAATGCCATCTAGGTCGTCAGGTACGGTAGAGAGGTAGCAGCTAGAGAGTTGTGAACGCAAAGTGCCGCTGTTGAACAAAGTTGGTGTGCTCGACATGAAGTCAAACGACGACAGAACTTCGTAGAACTCAATCGCGCGGGCTTCGCGGTCGATTTCGTTGAGGGCCAAGCCCATCGCGACGCGCATGAAAAACGCTTGTGGCAATTCGATGCGTTGTTTACGCACGTGCAAGAAGTAGCGGTCATACAGGGTTTGCAGACCGAGGTAATCAAACTTCAAATCGCGACCGGCTTTAAGTGCTGAGCCCAAGCGCTGCAAGTCAAACTGCATCATTTGTGGGTCGAGTAATTCGTTATCGACGCCCTTTTTGATGAACTGTGGGAAGTACTGCGCGTAGTGCTGGCCCATGTCGGCGTGCAGGACTTCTTTGCCCAACACCTCTTTGGCGATGGTGTGCATCAGCAAACGTGCGGTGGCGTAGGTGTAGTCGGGGTCTTTTTCGATCAAGGTGCGGGTGGCCAAGATCGCGGCTTTGTAGACCTCGTCCATCGGCACGCCGTCGTAGAGGTTGCGCATGGTCTCGGCCATGATGGGCTCAGGACGCACATCCGCGCCCAAACCGGCGCAAGCGTCATTGATCAAACGTTGCAGGTGCTTCAGGTCCAACGGTACGCGTTGACCACCTTCAAGCACATGCATGGTGGGGGCTGCGGGTGCGGCTTGTTCTTTGGTGTGGGCGCGCTCTTGGGTGCGGCGTTCGCGGTATAGCACGTAGGCACGGGCAATCTCGTGGTGGCCACCGCGCATCAAACCGAGTTCGACTTGGTCTTGCACGTCTTCGATGTGGAAAGTGCCGCCGCCTGGACGTGAGCGCATCAGGGCACGGACCACGGCTTGGGTCAAAACGTCGACGGTTTCCCGCACGCTAGCAGACGCTGCGCCTTGGGTGCCATGCACGGCCAAAAACGCCTTCATCATGGCCACGGCAATCTTGGCGGGCTCAAACGGAACTACCGCGCCATTGCGGCGAATAATTTGGTAGTGGGCCAACAGGGTGGGGCTGTCGGCGCTGATGCGGTCTTGGGTGGTAGCGGGGAAAGGTGTTGGATTAATTTTTGTAGTGGATTCAACAAGTTGCATGTCGTTTTTCTTCCTGTTATTCAATTCGTGTGTGCGGGCGGCTTGCAACCTGAAAGTCAAACTTTTTAAAAGTGAAGCAACGCGACCCCACACTATATCTGGTGTCCGTGACTCCATCAAGGCACTAGGGGTAGTGTTTTCAAGGAAAAGTGGCTTTTTTCTTCCGTATGGCAAAAACGTCATTAAATTTTCGCAAGGCGATAACTGAATCAGGCCATGTAGAGACTAGGGTTTTTAAATAAAAGCTTTATTTCATGCGCTTTTTGAATGTGTTTGCTTCGCCAATGCCCAAGAGATTAGGAGTGCGTCTATCGAAGACAAAATGGGTAACCTATCCCAACCTAGGGAAAGCAATTAAATATTTTTTTTGGCTATTTTTTCGCCTAAGCGCTTAGGCGGAAAAAATGAATTTGAAAGTACTAATTTATCTTGGAGTAACTGCCAATCAAAACCTGCGCCAGGGTCAAATTTGCGACCAGGCGCGATGTCCTCGTGGCCCGCGATGTGCGCAATGGGGAAGTTGTCTACCAATTGTTTGCACAAAATTGAAAGAGTTTCGTATTGCGCTGCATCGAATATTTCGCCCTCTAAACCTTCGAGCTCAATGCCAATCGAATCGTCGTTGCAGTTGTCGCGTTCGCGGTAATGCGACACGCCGGCATGCCACGCACGTTTGTTGCAACTCACGAACTGCAACAGGCTGCCATCTCTGCGAATCACAAAGTGTGAAGAGACTTGCATACCGCGAATGCTTGCAAAGTAAGGTTGGGCGTCCCAATCAAGTTGGTTGGTAAATAGTGCTTCTATTTCAGAGCCACCATACACGCCAGGCGGCAAACTGATGGAGTGAATGACCAGTAAGTCAATCTTTGCGTGGTTTGGACGCTCTCCAAAGTTGGGGGAATCTATGCGCACGGCGCGCGACCACCAACCATCGTGCCATTGCGAAACCCCAAGGCTCACGCACGGCCCTCGTGTTCTTGCAAATGTTGTTGGGTGCAGTAGGGCGCAGGCTCCCCATTGGCTAAGAGTTTTCCAAACACGGCTTCTTTTTCAGGAATATGCAAACCGCAGTGCGCACAGGGCAGCATGACATTGGAGTCCTTGCTTTTTTTAAAAGAAGGTGAGCGCTTTCCACTGCGTTGCTGACGAATCCACCATAAAAAGGCAAAGATGACCGCTACCCAGATCAGGTATTTCATACTGTGCGGCCCAGGACCACTTCCATCACAAAGCGTGAGCCTACGTACCCAAGCAAGAGTAACCCGGAGCCCGTATATAAAAATCGAATAGCCGTGCGGCCTCGCCAGCCAAAACGTTGCCTACCCACAAGCAAGACCGCGAAGGTGAGCCAAGACAACACGGAGAACACCGTTTTGTGGTCCCAACGCCAAGCAGTGTTGGCGCCATACAAACTGTCTCCAAACAACCACCCTGCAAGAAGCGTGGCTGTTAGTAAGACAAAGCCCGCTGAGACGAAGCGAAATGTCAAACGCTCCAAGGTCAGAATGGGAACATCAATCGATGCATCGACCGCCATGCGCATATTTTTTTCCGCTTGCGACAGGATAGTGGCATGCACGAGTGCTGCAGCAAAGAGTCCGTAAGACCCAATTCCCAAAGCCCAATGCAAAGGCAATAACGCGGATGCATTGGAATGCATCGGAGCGCCAGGAAACACCGCAGCAATCAAAACGACTGAAGCGCCCAGAACCATCAGTGTCCAACGTGTTTTGAGTCGAGGAAACCAGTGCTGCTCCAACACATAAAAGGTCAGCATCAGCCATACCGTGGTGGACAAAGCGGGCGCAAAACCAAAACGCATCACCCCATCTTGCGAGCCAAACATAGCAAAGGCCAACCCGGAACCGTGGAGCAACCAAGGAACCACTAACCAGCGGTGGCCGTATCCTGGACCTAGGCGAGGGCCCATCCACGCGGTGAGCGCGTAGGAGAAAGCGGTGGGTATTCCTAACCAAAAGTTGGGAGAGATGTCACTGGCTAAAATCATGTGGCAAGTTTAGCGTTTTGCTCGACGCATCTCATGAACCCCCCACGGGGATAAATATGGCTTCAGCCCTCACCGACAAACTCTCCCGTCTCGTCAAACAAATCAGCGGTCAGGCACGCATCACCGAAAGCAATGTGGCCGATATGTTGCGCGAAGTGCGCATGGCCTTGTTAGAGGCCGACGTGGCATTGCCTGTGGTGCGTGACTTCATCGCGAGGGTAAAAGAAAAAGCCCTAGGGCAAGAAGTCATCGGTTCTTTGCAGCCTGGCCAAGCTTTGGTCGGTATCGTCAATCAAGAACTCGCCGCCACCATGGGAGATGGCGTCAGCGATCTGAATTTGGCTGCGCAACCACCTGCAGTGATTTTGATGGCCGGTTTGCAAGGTGCTGGTAAAACCACCACCACTGCCAAACTCGCGCGCTGGTTAATCCAGCAGCGCAAAAAGAAAGTGTTGACGGTGTCGGGCGACGTCTACCGTCCTGCTGCTATCGAGCAACTGAAAACCGTTACCGCACAAGTCGGTGCTGAATGGTTCCCCAGCAGCGCCGATCAAAAACCGCAAGACATTGCCCGTGATGCGCTGGACTACGCGCGCAAGCATTACTTTGATGTGTTGCTGGTCGACACCGCCGGCCGCTTAGGCATTGACGAAGCCTTGATGCAAGAAATCCAAATCTTGCACAAGGTATTGAACCCCGTTGAAACCCTGTTCGTGGTCGACGCCATGCAAGGCCAAGACGCGATCAACACCGCCAAAGCATTTAAAGATGCCTTGCCTTTGACCGGCATTGTCTTGACCAAGCTCGATGGCGATTCACGCGGTGGCGCGGCCTTGTCGGTGCGGCAAATCACCGGTGTGCCGATCAAGTTCGCCGGTACCAGCGAAAAAATGGACGGCTTGGAATTGTTTGACGCCAACCGCCACGCGCAACGCGTGTTGGGCATGGGCGACATACTGGCCTTGGTTGAGCAAGTCACCGCGGGCGTCGACATGGCGGCCGCCCAAAAATTGGCTGACAAAGTCAAACGCGGTGACAACTTTGACTTGAACGACTTCCTCTCGCAAATTCAGCAAATGCGATCCATGGGCGGCTTGTCCAATTTGATGGACAAACTGCCAACCCAAATGGCGGCCAAAGCCAAGGACGTCGATATGGGCAAGGCGGAAAAAGATATTGGCCGCAAGCAAGGCATCATCCACAGCATGACTGACTTAGAGCGGCGCAAACCCGAGCTCATCAAAGCCACACGCAAACGCCGCATCGCTGCTGGCGCCGGTGTTCAGGTGCAAGACGTGAACCGTTTGCTCAAAGAGTTTGAGCAAATGCAAGACATGATGAAAAAAATGCGCGGTGGCGGTTTGATGAAGATGATGAAGCGCATGGGTGGCATGAAAGGCATGCCGGGCATGGGCGGTGGCTTTCCTGGCATGCGCTAACAGTGTGATGCGCTAGCCCCGCAAGCGCAATGTCAGAACTTAAACCACGCTCTCCGACAACACCACTTCACCGCGCAATGAGTGCGGATTAGCTTCAGTAATACGCACATCAATCAGTTGGTGCATCAAACGTTCTGACATCGGACCGGCTTGAAAGTTCACCACCCGATTGCATTCGGTGCGGCCACGTAACTCGTTGGCGTCTTTGCGTGAAATGCCGTCGACCAAAATCTTTTGCACGGTGCCCACGCGTTCTACGTTGATAGCGCGCATGTTGTCGTCGATGATTTTTTGTACCTCTTGCAAACGGCGCAACTTCACCGCGTGCGGTGTGTCGTCAAGCAAATTGGCAGCCGGTGTTCCGGGGCGAGGGCTGAAGATGAAACTAAACGAGTTGTCAAAGTAGATGTCGTGCATCAGTTTGATCAATTTTTGGTGGTCTTCTTCGGTCTCGCCAGGAAAGCCCACGATGAAGTCTGAACTCATCGCCATGTCAGGGCGAATCGCGCGCAGTTTTTTCACTGTGCTTTTGTATTCCATGGCGGTGTAGCCGCGCTTCATCGCCATCAAAATGCGGTCGCTTCCGTGTTGCACCGGTAAATGCAAGTGGCTGACCAACTTGGGCACTTTGGCGTAAACGTCAATCAAGCGTTGGGTGAATTCATTGGGGTGGCTGGTGGTGTAGCGGATGCGCTCCATCCCGGGAATGTCTGCTACTGAT